>NZ_JBFUMH010000007.1:0-82095 GCF_054049475.1 Microvirga sp. P5_D2
AGATGGTGCAGCCCTTAGTCCTGAGCTCGTGTCGGGTGCGGTCCAGAAGCCAAGCGCCCGCGGTATCGAGACGTTCGACACGGGAGAGATCGAACGTTATTTGTGTGCCCTTGGCGGTGGCGATCAGGTCTGCCGCGACGAGTTCCATGGCGGTGGCTTGTTCCGCGCTCCAGGAGCCTGAAATTTCGACCACGGCCTCCCGGCCATCCCGCCCGAGCCTCCACTGCGGCGGGTGGCGTGAAAGACTGTCCGGCCGATCGAGAAGGGGGACGGAACCCTCGAGGGTCATGGTGGCTCGTTCCTCCTGCGTGAGGCCTAATGCGACAAGAGCACCGGAACAGTCATGGAGCGGAGAATCTCCCGGGTTGTGCCGCCGAGAACCATCTCCCGTAGGCGCGAATGGCCATAGCCACCCATGACGATCAGGTCGGCGCCCGTGTCGGCCGCGTGGGACAGGAGCATGTTGGCGACGTCAATGTCATCGATGAGAAGTCTCTTCGCGTCGGCCTGAACCCCATGCCGGGCCAAGTGCCGGGCCAGCATTCTGCCCGAGAGATGGGGGTTCTCGTTCTCTTCTTTCCTGATCGTGACAACCTCCACATGGTGGGCGAGCGCCAGGATCGGCAGGGCGTCGGCGACGGCTCGCGCCGCCGGCGGACCGCCGTCCCAAGCGATCAGGACACTTCCGATGGCGGGGCGTGTCCGGATATACGGCACAATGACAAGAGGCCGCCCCGAGCCGAAGAGGCACGCTTCAACAATGTCAGAGGTGTCAACGCCGTTCGGATCGGGCTGTGGTAGGACGATCGCATCGAAGCAGCGCGCCAATTGGCTCAAGGAATAGCCGACATCTCCGGCAAGGGCCTTGAATCTCACAATATCGATCGACGCGTTGGCGTCTCGGGCTGCTTGCGAGAATTCGTCAATGGCCTTACTCGCTGCAGCTTCGGCATCCTCTTTGATGCGGGAGAGAACATCCTCCGAGAACTCAGCGGCGAGGTTGGGCGGGAGCGAAGGCTCGATGATGGGAGTTGCCGCGGTCAGGGAGGCGCCACAGGCTGCTGAGAGCGACAGTGCATAGACACCGGCTGCTTCCATGCCCCGGCCGACCAAAACCAAGAGATCCTTGAGGGCCATGCCTCTCTCCCACAGGACTACGCGGATTGCCCATCAATCACTGCTCACGCCCTGGAGAGAGAGTGTCACAAAGGAGATCGCCAACTTTGACTTAACGCAATCTTGACTGGCGGACGTCGTCGAAAGTTGACGAAGAAGCTTAGCTGGAAGAGCTGACCACCGCACCGAGGAGCAGCATGATATGGCCCTCACCCCATGTCGGCAGGAGAATTCGCGCATAGTCTGCGGCCTTTTCACCGGCGGCAGATCGGAAAAATGTCGGAGCACCGCGCGCGACCGTGACGCTGCATTGCCGCGTCAGTCCTTCCAAGGGCCCGTGCTGCCGGACCTCGTCCGTGAACAATCCCTTCAAGGGGGTACCGTATTGCGATGTGATATGCTCTCCGGCGTGCTCGAAGCGGAAGCGCTCCGGATTCTCGAAGGCTTGCACCAAGATGACGCGGCTGGTGAGTTCCGGAATCGCGGACAGGTTGATATCATCCGAGAAGGGCATGAAATTCTCCCCGCGGATAAGATCTTTCCAATAGGTCTGGAGGCGAGCCAGCTCGGGCTCCATCATTTCGGGAAGAGAAAAAGTCGCCGGATCGGTTTCCATGGCACCATCTCGCAGCGAAGCAGGTCAGGCCATCATAGATCAAGCAGTCAGTTTCTTTAACTCCGCTATCTTTGATCATGTCAGCTCAAGTGCCTGTCCTACCTTTCAATCGCGAGAGGAATCTAAATGCCCCAGGTTATCACCTTGACAATGAATCCGGCACTGGACATCGCCACAAGCGCCGACGCGGTCATCCCTACGGACAAAATCCGTTGTGGGGCGCCCCGGTACGACCCGGGAGGGGGTGGGATCAATGTAGCACGGGTGATCCGGACCCTCGGTGGTGATGCCTTTGCCGTGTTCCCTGCCGGTGGAGCAGTCGGAATGGCTCTGGACGCTCTGCTGGACCGGGAGCACATTCTCTATTGCCGCGTTCCGATCATGGGGGTCACACGAGAGAGCTTCACGGTTGATGAGCGGCGGAGCGGACAGCAGTATCGCTTCGTGTTGCCCGGCCCGACCTTGGCAGAGGAGGAATGGCAGGCCTGTCTCGCTCGTCTCGCGCGGCTGGCTGAGAGTGCCCGTTTCATTGTCGCCAGCGGCAGCCTACCGCCCGGGGCTCCCGCCGACTTCTTTCAGCAAGTGGCCGATCTGGCAAAACACCTCGGAACCCGTTTTGTGCTCGATACGTCGGGAGACGCGCTGCGTCAGACCCGCTCGGGAGTGTATCTCCTGAAGCCAAGCCTTCGCGAGCTTCAGGAATGGGTGGGCCGGGATCTCCCCGAGGAGGCCGACCAGATTGCCGCCGCCCGTAGCCTGATCGCACAAGGTGTGAGTGAGGTCATGGTGGTCTCCTTGGGCGCCAAAGGCGCTCTTCTGGTTTCGGCAGAGGAAGCTGAGTGGCTGGCTCCCATTGCGGTTCCCATCCGGAGCGCCGTTGGGGCGGGAGACAGCATGGTTGGCGCAATTGTCTTCGGGCTTACGCGGGGCCTGGACCTTCATCACGCCGTGCGCCTGGGGATGGCTGCGGGGGCAGCCACGCTCATGACGCCGGGGACGGAGCTCTGCCAGCGGGAGGATGTGGAGCGTCTTTATGAGGCCTCAACCGAAGGGCGATCGTCGGATGATCGCCTGGAGGTTGTCAGTGAGGCTCAGCGCTCCAGCCGTCGTTCCTGATTGCTGAAGACGTCGCTCGTGAACCGAGCTGACGCTGCGCGGATGGGGAGAGTGGCTGTGTCGGCGATCGAGACCTATCTACCGCAAACGCGGATTGCCTATCTCACCATGGAAATCGCTAAGGCCCGAGATGCATACCTACGCAGGCGGTCTTGGTGTCCTTGCGGGCGATGTAGCACGCTCCGCCGCCGACCTGGAGCTCCCGATGGTGTTCGTCACGCTGGCCAGCCGGGACGGATACCTCCTTCAGACGATCGATCAGGATGGGGGGCAAATCGACCGTCCTGATCCCTGAGAGCCGGAGATATGGGCTGTGCTACTGCCGGCAATGGTCGCCGTCGCACTCGACGGACGCGAGGTATGGATACGTCCCTGGCTTTACGAGCTCGCATCTCCCCTCGGATATAAGGTTCCGGTGATTCTCCTGGACACTCACCTCGATCAAAATGATGCTCGGGACCGTAACATCACAGGTCAGCTCTACGGTGGCGGGGAAGTCGAACGCCTCAAGCAGGAGGCCGTGCTTGGGATTGGTGGCGAGCGTATCCTGCGGGCGCTCGGGTTCAGTATCGAAACGTATCATCTGAACGAGGGACATGCAGCGCTTCTGCCCCCCACTCTTTTGCGTCGCCACCGTCGCGCGAGTTCAAACAACCTGCCGGAGCCCAGCCCTTACGATATCGCCCCTGTTCGCAGGCAATGCATTTTTACGACGCACACGGCAGTCGAGGCAGGTCATGATCGTTTCGCCTATAAGGACATTAGCCGGATCCTTGGCGACTTCATTGATCTCGACCAGTTGAAGATCCTTGGAGGGCCGGATCGCCTCAACATGACGCGGGTTGCGTTGAGCCTGAGTGGTTACGTCAACGGCGTCGCCCGGCGCCACGCTGAAACGACGCGGCAGCTGTTTCCTGGCTATCGCGTTCGCGCCATCACCAACGGAGTCCATGTGGAGCATTGGACCCATCCGGCCTTCGCGAAAGTGTTCCAGAACATACTCCCTCACTGGTGCCATGAGCCAGAAGTGCTGTCGCGTGCCGATCAGCTCAGCGATGGGAGTGTCTGGGAAGCCCATTTGGAGGCAAAGCGCGAACTRCTGGCTTTGCTCAGGTCTCGCGTCGGCATCGGCCTGGATCCTGACTCACCGGTACTCAGCTTCGCACGGCGCATGACAGGGTACAAGCGCCCGAACTTGCTCTTTGCCGAAGTGGGACGCCTTCGTGCCCTCCACCGACGCTTCTCGCTGCAGATCATCGTCGCCGGAAAGGCCCACCCCCGGGATGAGGGTGGGAAGGCCCTGATCCAGGAGATCACCGGGCATGCTCGCCACGCCCGTGACGTTCCCATCATCTTCATACCGAACTACGACATGGAGATGGCCAAGACGCTCGTGGCCGGCAGCGATATCTGGCTCAACACGCCGCTTCCGCCGTTGGAAGCCTCCGGAACAAGCGGCATGAAAGCCGCCCTCAATGGGGTGCTGAACTTGAGCACTCTTGACGGATGGTGGCTTGAGGCTTGTGAGGAGGGAATCACGGGCTGGAGCATTGACCATCCACCTGAAGGGGCCACAGCGGATCACGCCAGGGTTCTTTACGACAAATTGGAGACGGTCGTTCTTCCGCTCTATACACAAGACAGATCACGGTGGATCTGGATGATGAAGCAGACGATCAGCAGAATTGGCCCGATCTTCAACAGTCAGCACATGATGCGGCGCTACGCCAGCGAGGCTTATTTGCGGTGACGGCAGATGTCCTCCATCAAGACGTCCAAACCACTCAACGCATCATCACAATCACACGATGGCAGGTATACAGACCACGCACACGGCCCAGCATCCGGCGTCCTGCGCAAAACTCCTCCTGTGATTGATTAAACGCAATATCCCGAGACCGGGACTTGGCATTCTGGATACAGCTGGGCGGGCAGTGAAAGGACCTCGGGAGGGAAGCCGTCATCTGCCTTCCGGTAAGTGAGTGCCCTCAGGGACGCGGACGGCCGGCCTACAGGCGCCGGGCGTGGAGGGATGAGGCTGATACTGCATCACAGCCACAGGGCGCAAAGCCCGAACGGAGTTTGACATGGATTACCGATCGTTCCTCGTCCACGTTGAAATTGACAGCACGTCCTCGGATGCACGCATTGAGCTCGCCGCGTCGTTGGCGAAACGATTCGATGCGACTTTGATCGGAGTGGCAGGCTCTGCATTGCTACCCCTGCCCATCGCTGATCCGTATGGTGTGGTCATCGATGGTGAACTCTTTGCTGCGGAGGAGACGCGTCTCAAGGAGGATCTGAGCGCCGCCGAGGACCGATTTCGCGAGAGTCCCTTCTGCAAGGGTTTGTCCACTGATTGGCGCTCGGCCATCGAGCGGCCGGCCGATCTCATCACCCGAGAGGCGCGTGCTGCCGACGTCGTTATCGTGGGACGTGACTTGGAGCGGATCCGCCGCAACCCGCCCCAGGCTGCCGATCCTGGAGACATCCTGATGCGCCTGGGTCGCCCCTTGCTCGTGGTGCCCCCTGGAACGGGTGCTCTCGAGGCACAGCGCATCCTGATTGGGTGGAAAGACACGCGTGAGGGACGCCGGGCCGTATGGGATGCCCTGCCGTTTCTGGAAAGAGCCGAACGCGTCCATGTGATTGAGGTCGCTGAGGAACGTGGCCTTGATCCCGCGGCCGTACGGGCAGACGACGTCGTCTCCTATCTGGAGCGGCACAAAGTGGTCGCGGAAGCAGAAGTCCGAACGCAGCGCGAGAGATCCGTCGCCGATGAGCTGCTTCTTGTTGCCGAACAAGTGGATGCGGACCTCGTTGTGGCGGGTGGCTACGGCCATGCGCGGCTGAGGGAATGGATCTTCGGCGGGGTTACCGGCGATCTGCTCTTGCATAGCCCGAAATGCTGCCTCCTCTCGCACTGAGCTTACGAGCACTGGAACTCTTCGGGCCCAGAGGCCCTCCTGATGGGAGCCTCAGGCGCGGTCCATCCGTGGGCCTCAAAAATGAACTGGTCCGGAGCGCTTGCCACCAGTGCGAGGCCCAGCATGCCTGGCTCGGGATGAGTGATGATGAAGGTTGCGGTTTTCCGCATCAGCTCCTCAAACGGTGCCTTATGTTCGAAGGCAGTCCGCAGTTCACCGTGGCCAAGCATGCTCGGGATCCGCCGGGGGATGCCGCTGCCAAGGAAAACGCCGCCAGTGGCGCCGAGGATGAGGGTCAGATCGCCCGCGAAGCGCCCCAGGAGAGACGCGAAAAGACGGGTCGCCTCGGACGCGGCTCTTTCTTGGCGACCGACTGCTTTCGCGATCACATCGGCAGGCTCCTCGCAGGTCGCCGGGGCGCCAATCCGGCGTGCGATCGCGCCATAGAGGCGAACCAGACCAGGTCCGGACAGCACGGCTTCAGCCGTGATCCGGCCACCCGGATGGTCGATGAAAGGCCAAGTTGCAAGCTCTTCCACCTGGCACGCTCCGAAATCGATGTGGCCCGCCTCGGTGGAATGAAGCCAGTGGCGCTGTCCAACCGGAATACAGGCAGCAACACCCAACCCTGTGCCGGAGCCCAGGGCCAGACGGGCACCGTTTCCACAGGGAAGGGTCGGCCCAAGCTGCACAAGCTCATCCGTCCGTTCCGGATTGAGGAGCAGAGTAGCGGCGGCAACCGGAATATAGTCGTTGACCAGCACGACGTTTGAAAGGCCGATATCGACGCCGATCCGTTCCGCATCGACGATCCAGGGAGCATTGGTCAAGGAAGCGACAGAAGAGCCAACGCGTCCGGCGATACCAAGGAATGCAGAGCGCGGGGGCTCGCCGCCGAGCTCATCCAGAGCCGTGCGAATGGCCATGACCGGGGTCGCGCGCGAAGACGTTGGCATGAGCACAGGACGTGAAAGATCTCTTCCAGGGCCGGGCAGGATCGCAAACCGGCTTGTGGTGCCGCCGATGTCGCCAATCAGGACCGGGAATGTGAACATATGCTCGCGTCCCAGGTGCTATGAACTAGATCGCGATTTGCTTGCCAGCGGTTCGCCTGATCTCCCGCTCGATTTCAAGAACTCGCATCGTGGTCTTGAGAACAGAGTCAGGATTGAGACTGATCGAGTCGATCCCAAGCCGGACGAGATATTCCGCCACCTCCGGATAATCGGACRGAGCCTGGCCGCAGATCCCTGAATGGCGGCCGTTGCGGCGTGCGCCTTGAACGGCAAGGTCGATCAGCTTCAAGACGCCAGGATCGCGTTCATCGAAGTCAAAGGCGACGATCTCGGAATCCCGATCTACCCCGAGCGTCAACTGTGTGAGATCATTGGAGCCGATCGAGAAGCCGTCAAAGCACCGCGCAAATTCATCGATCAGGATGACGTTATTCGGGATCTCGCACATCACATAGATCTCGAGATCATTCTCTCCCCGCTTGAGGCCGAACTCAGCCATTTTTGCAATGACCCGTTCCGCCTCCTCCACCCGTCGACAGAATGGGATCATCAGGACGATGTTGGTCAACCCCATCTCCTCACGAGCCCGCCTCAGCGCCGCGCATTCAAGCGCAAAGCCGGCCTCATAGGCGGGGTGGGCATATCTGGAGGCGCCGCGGAACCCGAGCATTGGATTGGCCTCTTCGGGCTCGAACGCTCTGCCGCCGATCAAGTTGGCGTACTCGTTCGTCTTGAAATCCGACAGTCGCACGATGACAGGTTTGGGAAAGAAGGCTGCGGCGATGGTTCCAATGCCTTCAGATAAGCGCTCAATGAAATAATCCGCCGGCTTCGGGTAGCCTTCCGTCAATCGCTCGATTTCAACACGTTCCGCGGGATCAAGGCGATCCGGATCAACGAGGGCCATCGGATGGATCTTGATGGCATTCGTGATGATGAACTCCATCCGGGCAAGGCCGACGCCGTCGTTCGGGAGGAAGCTCAAGGCAAACGCGCTGTCGGGCTCGCCTACGTTCATCATGATCCGGGTAGCAGGGCGCGGCATCGCGGACAGGTCGATTGTCTCAACATCGAACGGGACTATGCCCTCATAGACCCGGCCGGTAATCCCTTCGGCACATGAAACGGTAATCAGATCGCCGGTGCGGATCGCACGGGTCGCGCGGTCGGTGCCAACCACGGCGGGCAGACCAAGTTCGCGGGCGACGATGGCCGCATGACAGGTGCGCCCGCCCCGGTTGGTGACAATGGCAGAGGCTGCCTTCATCACGGTACCCCAGTCAGGGGAGGTGGTATCAGCGACCAGAACCTCGCCGGGCTGGAAGGCTGCCAGATCGGCCTGATGGGCGATGACGCGGGCCCGGCCAGCCGCAACCTTGGTTCCTACGGCGCGGCCCGTAATCAGAACCGTTCCTGTGCCGGCCAGATGATAGTCCTCAAGCTTGCTGCGGTCGATMCTTGACGCGACAGTCTCAGGTCGGGCTTGGACGATGTAAATCTCTCCGTCGACTCCATCCTTCGCCCACTCAATGTCCATCGGGCGTTTCTCGCCGGCTCTCCCGCTGTAGTGCTCCTCGATCTTAATGGCAGAATCAGCAAGGAGCAGCGCTTCCTCGTCACTGATGCAGTAGCGCTCCTGCTCCTTCCGATCGGTTGGAATGTTGCGGGTATGCTCGCGCGTGCCGCCTTGAGCATAGACCATCTTGATTTTCTTGGTACCCAAAGCCCGGCGGAGCACCGTGCGCTTTCCTTGTTTGAAGGTCGGCTTGAAAACATAGAACTCGTCGGGGTCGACGGTCCCCTGGACCACGTTCTCGCCAAGCCCATAGGCTCCGGTAATAAACACGACGTCGGGGAATCCGGTTTCGGTATCAATCGAGAAGATGACACCGGACGCGGCGAGATCGGAGCGCACCATTTTCATGATGCCGACCGAATTCAGAACCTTGAAATGGTCGAAGCCGTTATTGATCCGGTACCGGACGGCTCGGTCCGTGAACAGGCTTGCGAAGCACCGGCGTACGGCATCGAGAACTTGCCCCTCGCCGGCGATGTTGAGATAGCTCTCGTGCTGCCCGGCAAAGCTCGCGGTCGGGAGATCCTCAGCCGTCGCGGAACTCCGTACGGCAACTGTCAAGCCTGAGCCATACTCGCTTGCCAACTCCTGATAAGCCCAGAGGATTCCATCAACCAGCTCTTGGGGCAGGGGAGCGTTGTAAACGAGTTCTCGTGCCTGATGCGCACGCTCGGCCAGATCGGAGAGGTTGTCAGGATCAATGGGCTCGAGAGTGGCGTGCAGGCGCGACCAGATACCGGCGTGTTGCAACGTCGACCGGTATCCCTCTGCGGTGACAGCAAACCCATTCGGGATACGCAGGCCCATCGGCGCCAGCTCGCGATAGAGCTCTCCGAGGGAGGCATTCTTTCCCCCGACAAGCGGAACGTCGTTGAGCCCGATGTCGCGGAAGAACCGGATGAATTGATAGCCTGAAGGCATAGCCGCTCCATCCCGTGGTAGGGTATCTACCGCTGGGGATTCGCTTCACTCCATATGGCGCAGTTAGCGACCACACAGAATGAGTGAATCCTCCGATATGCAGAAACCAGGCTGCGGGCGCCTGGATTCCGGCTATCATTATTACCTGCGGATTCATCGCTCCAT
Source organism: Microvirga sp. P5_D2 (assembly GCF_054049475.1). NCBI lineage: Bacteria > Pseudomonadati > Pseudomonadota > Alphaproteobacteria > Hyphomicrobiales > Methylobacteriaceae > Microvirga > Microvirga sp. P5_D2. The sequence continues at coordinate 9,454 of NZ_JBFUMH010000007.1, forward strand.
TTTGACTTTCATCAATGTCAGGGCCCGAGACTGGCAGAACGTCTTCCTCAGATGCCATTATTGTCGGCAACACCATTTCCGGGGCTGGGTCACTGCAAGGAACGGCTGCAGAGATCACGCCAATGGCGGCCGGCGCCTTTGCCAGATTCCGTCTGCGAGGGTGCCGCACGCACCCCTCACAACCATGCGGAGGATCCTATGATCAAGGACATCCTTGTGCATCTTGATGGAACCGACGACGACGAATGGCGAATTGCCTACACGGGGCTTATCGCCCGGATGTTTCAAGCACACGTCACCGGTCTGTTCCTTCATCGGCTCACCACTGGAAGCATCCCGGTCGAGGCCGGCTATTTCGACAGGGAAGCGCTCGAGCATGTGATCACGCAGGTTCGCGTAGAAGGTGATCGGATAGAAAAGAGGCTGATGAACAAGCTTTCCCGTCTCAATCTTCCCTTCGAAATGCGTCGCATTGACGCCTCTTTCGACCAGATTGTTCAAGCCGCGATCACTGAAGCCCGTGCAACCGACATCTGCGTCCTGCTCAGACCATATGCATCTGATGGCACGCCCCGTTGGCTTGGGATTGCTGAGGGTATCCTGTTTGGGTCCGGTCGATCCATTTTGATCGCTCCCGAAGATCTGTCAGGCTGCCATGGCATTGAACATGTTCTGATCGCATGGAATGCAAGTCGTGAGGCGGCGCATGCTGTGGCCGAAGCAATGCCTTTCCTCAAGCAAGCCCGCGAGATCACCGCTATCATGGTTGAACCGGAACCTGGCGATGTGGGAGATCTCCGAGGGGCGCGGCTCGCTCGGCATTTGGAGCATCATGGGATCAAACTCGGCATCCGCGTTGTGCATACACACGGACTCAAGGTGTCCGAGATCCTTCTTCGGGAGGTCGCCAGAAGTGACGCGGATCTCATGGTGATGGGCGGCTACGGGCATACCCGTCTTCGTGAGTGGGTTCTGGGCGGGGCAACCCGCGACCTGCTCCACCGCACGTCGATTCCGCTACTTCTCGCCCACTGAAAGTCGTCGCCTATCCCCCCTCGGACGGACAACAGGCGTTTTGCAGCAGCCATTGGAGGGATGTGAGTCATGAACACGCTCGTATGGCCTGCTGGACCTCACCGCTATGATGTGGCGACTGACGCAAAAGCCATCATCGGCCATATCTGGATTCGCATGGATGAGGTAACAATCGAGGTTAGTCGAAACACAGGACTCGAAGGGATCTCATCCGGCCCCTATGCTTCGCTTGACGAGGCCATGACTGCCATCGCTGAGCATGCTCAGGGGACGTGCAAGTTGGGACGACGTGCGGAGCCGTAAGCACCACGCGTCTGGAGGAGCACCGATTGCTGATTCCTCGCCTCATGGAACGTGGTATATTCAGTCTACTTCGACCGAGGGTTTGGAATGGAGTTGAGCATGCTGGACTTAAAAGTCCCTGACGATCTCTGGGCTACGGCCACCCTGCCCGAAGGCGTACTGGAACGCTGGCTCGTGTCCAACGGCGCGACCGTCCGCGCAGGTGAGCCCGTTGCGATCATCAGGATCGAAGAAGCGCTCCATGAGATCATGGCCCCAGCCCACGGACGGCTCGCGATCACCACTGCCGAAAGCAGCGTGATCGAACCAGGGACACTCCTCGCGCGCGTAAGTTCTGAAGCAGAATAGGCCGGTTCCCGCTGGTTAGCTGGCCTTTAGGCGGGATTTCTTGAAGCAGCATCATTGTTCGTGGGCGGAGCCGTCGTGGTCATTGACCATGCGTTCGATGGTCTGCGCCGGGTCAGCTTCGGCCGGGCTCAGGGCCTGCAAGCGGACGATTTCAGGCGGCTCTGCGCGATGACCTGAGGGCATGCTCGACTGTCAGCTCTGTGCACGCGCCTCCGGAGAATTCCTCCCGTCGATGGTGCTCTCGAAATATCTTCACACAAGAAACTCCTTCTCCAGCGATGGCCGAGGACAAAGAGGGAATGCAGAGGGAAGAAATACTCTGAAGGTTGTCTGTCTATCTAATCTGGGAGCGCAGAATTGCGCCCGAGTTAAGCTTCATGGCTGAGCGGCTGCACTTATTCAGTTGGAAGCCTCCATAGTAAGAGGCACCTGACAGTCTGCACCCATCACGCCGGATGGTCGCCAGCCGCACTGGCGTTGTGAATTCTGCTCCTGAAGCCATGCCGTCAGCGGCCGGAAGTATTCCAGCAGCGCGTCGGCTGACAGCTCGCGGGTGCCGGCGAAGGCCTCAAGGGCGTCTGGCCATGGTTTGGAAGCTCCCTGAGCGAGCATGGTGTTGAGCCGCTGTCCCACCGTTTGATTGCCGTAGAAGGAGCAGCGGTGAAGCGGTCCTGTCCAGCCGGATTGGTCGCAGGCTGCCTTGTAGAGCTGGAATTGAAGGATGCCTGCCAAGAAGTAGCGCGTGTAGGGCACGTTCGCCGGGATGTGGAATTTGGCGCCCGGATCAAACTGCACCTCGGTCCGCTCGATTGGCGGGATGATGCCCTGGTGCTGCCGGCGCAGGTCGTCCCAGGCTGTGTTGTAGGAGGAGGCTGGAATGCTGCCGTCGAACACGCCCCAGCGCCAGCGGTCGACCAACAGACCGAACGGCAGGAAGGCGATCTTGTCCAGCGCCTGGCGGAGCAGAAGGCCGAGGTCCTTATCCGGAGATGGAACCTGATCCTTGCTGAGGAGCCCGATCTGAACGAGATACTCGGGCGTGACCGACAAAGCCACCATGTCGCCGATGGCCTCGTGGAATCCATCATGCGCGCTGCCCCGGTAGAGATAAGGCTGCCGGTTGTAGGCCCGCTGATAGTAGTTGTGGCCGAGCTCGTGATGGACGGTCACAAAGTCCGTCGCATTGATTGCGGTGCACATCCTGATGCGCAGGTCATCCCGGCTGTCCAGGTTCCAGGCCGAGGCGTGGCAGACCACGTCCCGGTCGGCGGGCTTGGTGAACATCGAGCGCTGCCAGAAGGTCTCGGGAAGCGGCGCGAAGCCCAGTGAGCTGAAGAAGTTCTCCGCCGTCTTGACGATCCGGCGGGCATCGTAGTTGTGGCTGATGAGCAGATCCGTGAGGTCGTAGCCGACATCCCCGGCTCCCGTGGGGGCGATGATATCGTAGATCTCGCTCCATTCCTGCGCCCACAGGTTTCCGAGAAGATCGGCGCGGATCGGGCCGGTGGCCGGCTGGACAGCGTCGCCGTGGTACTTGTGCAGCTTGGCTCGGGTGTAGCAGTGGAGCTGCTCGTAGAGCGGCTTCACCTGAGCCCAGAGCTGATCTGTCAGGGCGGCGAATGCTTCGTGCGAGAGATCGTACCGCGAGCGCCAGAGCGCCCCGACATCGGCATAGCCCAGCTCGCGTGCCCCCTGGTTGGCGATCTCCACCAGCCGCGTGTAGTCCGTTCGCATTGGCGCCCCGACACTGCTGTGCCAGCTCGTCCACATCTCCTGGAGTTCGGCCGGGTTACGGTTGGTGCCCATCTCGATCTCAAGGTCTTTGCCGGGGATGGACTGGCCGCGCAGGCTGCCACGGCCCCGGCCATAGGCGGACGTCAGGCGTGTTGCGATGGTGCTGAGCTCGGCGGCGGCTCCTTTGCTGGTTGGCGCCGGCAAATCAAGCCCACTGCGCAGGATGTCGAGCTTGCGCCGGGTGTCGTCGCTCAGGCCTTCCGTCTTGAGATGCTGGGCTGCCTCAAGGGAAAAGCGGACGCCCATCTCGGTTCCGCGTGCTCCGAAATAGGCGGCGAGCGCGTCCGTGTCATCAGTAATGTAGGTGCTGTTCACCCAGCCAGCGCGGGCTTCAAGGACGGAGAAGTCTGCCAGCTCTTGTTCCACGCGGACAAGAAAGGCCTCAGCTTCCGTTGCAGTGGGCACATCAGCAGCGGCTGGCTCTCTATCCGCCTCCACGACCGGTGAAGCCGCCAGAGCCACTGAGTTTAGCAGGGCAGGGATACAGCTGGCGAGGAGCATGGTGAGGGCAAATACCGTGGATCGGATTGCTGTTGCCATGATCGGTTGCGCCTTCTGCTCACCAGGGCCCGTTCCTGATGCGACGCGGGTCGGTCGGCTAGGAGAGCTCACCCTGCTGTGCCGCTGTGTTTTCATCAGCTTACCGAGACCTCCGTTGGCCTGTCGTGTTGCGGATCGTCGGTGCAGTCTGGGCTTCCCGTCTCACCTGCGGACCCGACAGAAGCCGGAGGTCCAGATGCTGCTTGGTTCGCCGACAGGGTAGAAAGCCCAGTTCACGCCGGCCGGTCGTGGTTGAGACCCGCCAGACGCATCCGGACCTTCGGTCGACCTGAAGAACGAAGGTTTCACGCGCCAGGGCCGGACCAGGCTTAGCAGTCAAGGCCCGCTCGCTTGTGTTGACCCTCGTGACAAGGGGCGCCGCGACAACGATGCCGGCGCACATCAGAAGCATGATCAGAGCGAGGCGAAGAGGGCGTGTCATGGCGGGTGCCCCTGGATTGCCACGGCGAAGATTAGACAGCTGATGCTGCAGAGACTTTCGCTATGTTCGTCTCTCGCCGAAGGGCCTCCGGAGCTCATCATCCGACCCAATGCCGGAATGCCCTTGGCCGCGGCTGTTGCGGTCTGATTGCCTACCCATGTCGAGCCTGAACCACAAAAGGGGTGGTCTTGTCGACCATGCACTGAAGAGTCCTGCAGGGGAAAGTTTCCAGAGACTGCCGATATGAACAGAGTGGTGGCACCTCAGCGTTCGCCAGAATCATCATCATTACGGAACCATCTCCTCATCGTGTCTTGGCTGCCGGGGACCATCATGCTCGCGCCGGCCGAGCCACAAATGCCCGCACGGCGGAGCGCATGAAGCCGCCGCTTTTGTGTGTCATCAAGCATCGCATAGAGCGGAGCTGCCGCATCCGCGAGTTTTCGCATCGCGTCCGCGCCCTGACTCATGCGGTCCGCCATGCGGCGGAGCAGACCGACCGGATCGTCTCCGGTCATGCTTTGATCCTGGTGCGCGGACTGCATGTGGGTGAGGTGCAGGCTCCCAAGATTACGCATCGCGTCTTCGACGGGGGGCCATAACTTGTCCTGCTCGGCCGACAGCTTCAGCCCGGCCTTCAGGGCCGCGATATGGGCATCGACGAAGGCGCTCATGTCCTCGGCGGAGAAGCGGCTCATCATGCATCTGTCAGGACTGTTGATCATCATGTCCGACATTGCGTCGACGCTCTGCGCGACGGCCGGTGCACCAAGTACAAAAAGGCTTCCTGTGAGGATGCCTGCCAGACGTATCAGCTTTCTCATGAGACTCTCCTCCGCCTGGATCGGGAACAGAGCGTATCAATCCTGCCCCGCTCCAGATTTATGCGCCAACAGAATCCATGATCTGGCGGCAGGAACTGGCCGTCTTTGACAAACCGCAATTCATCGGCTGAGGACTCACGTAACCTGCCGATTGCAACCCGAACAATCCCGGGCGGAGCCAACCATGCCGAGGCCTTTTCTCTTTGCAACGATTATTGGAGCAAGCCTTGGTGTTGCCGCGCCCACGCACGCTCACTGCGACAGCATTGATGGACCTGTCACGTCGGAAGCAGTGCAGGCGCTCGACACCAGCAACGTCAATGCCGTTCTCCCCTATGTCCCGGCATCCGACGAGCCGGAGCTGACGACGGCCTTTGCCCAGGCCATGGCCGTGCGGGCAGGTGGGCCCGAGGCCAAGGCCTTGGCCGACCGGTACTTTATGGAGACGGCGGTCCGGCTGCATCGGGCCGGGGAGGGCGCTCCCTACACGGGCCTCAAGCCGGCCGGGACCGATTTCGGTCCGGCTATTCCTGCGGCCGAGCAGGCCCTCGCCTCTGGTAAGGTCGAAACTCTTCTGGAGTTCTTGTCACGCGAGATCGAGCACGGCGTGCGCGAGCGCTTCACTCACGCAGCTGGTGCCAAACCCAGGGAACCGGTTGATGCGGCGGACCTGCCTGTCGCCCGCGAGCGTGCCCGCGAGCAGCTCGGGTTCATCGGCTACGTGGAAGGGATCTACCTCGCCGTGAAGGGGAGCGGTCATGGCGAGGGAGCGGCGGCTGCCAAGGAGTGTGGGCACTGAGGACCGCCCAGCCCGGCCGTTGATCGTCAGCATGTGCAGCCGGCGATGCGCCTCCACATGGCTGTCGACAGACTCCGGGCGGCGGCGCCACCTAGTCCTAATTTTCATTTCGGCGCGATCGATGGAGGATTATGATTTGTCCTGCGGATCGAGCGCCTTCGCTCCGGCTCCGCCCATGGCGAAAAAGCCCGATCCGACAACATCCAGTCCGAGTTGTATTGCCCTTCCGGGGCGGAACGCCCCGGCCGCAGATCTCAGGTTGAATGAGGAGGAGCGCACAATGGCCCGTAACCCCATGACCCCTTTCCGTCCCGGTGGCGGAATGGTTCCGGGTGATCCTTTTCTCTCGCTGCATCGCGAGATGAACCGCCTCTTTGACGATGTCTTTCGCGGCACTGGTCTGCCCGCTGCGACCAGCAGCCAAGGCCAGGGCGATGTCGGCACCTTCGTCAACGCCAGCATGAACGTGTCGGAAACGGACAAGGAGATCCGCATCACGGCAGAGCTGCCCGGCGTCACCGAGCAGGACATCGACGTGAGCCTCGACGACGATGTGCTGACCATCCGGGGCGAAAAGAAGTTCGAGCGCAAGGACGATAAGGAGAACTTCCACTTCGTCGAGCGCTCCTACGGCACCTTCCAGCGCTCCTTGCGGCTGCCCTTCCCGGTGGATCCGGAGCAGGTGCAGGCCAGCTTCGAGAACGGCGTGCTCACGGTGACGCTGCCGAAGACGACCCAGCAGGAGCGCTCCCGGCGCATCCAGGTTCAAGGACGGGGCGCGACTGTCCAAGGCTCATCTGGTGGAAGAGGGGCGGAGCCAACCGGTCCATCGGACCAATCCGAAGACACGAAATCCGGCTGAYCGTCAGCCCATGTGATAGTGGGCGTGCACCTGTCCCCATTGAGGACGGCCCTGTGCCACGGAGAGGCGAGGCTCCTCGAATGGTTTTGATCCAGGTCAATGTCGGTGTCCGGCAACTACGCCACGATCCGTATCGCGTACTCCAGATGCGAACACGCCCCACATGAACCAAACGGGGAGGACTGCCATGCCCAAGATGAAAGCCGCCATCTTTGTGGAGCCCGACCGCATTGTTCTCGATGAGAAGACAATCCCCGACGTCGGACCGCTTGATGCCCTTATCCGCATCACCACCACCACCATCTGTGGCACCGACATTCACATCCTCAAAGGTGAGTACCCGGTGGCCCGAGGGCTCACCATTGGCCATGAGCCGGTCGGCATCATCGAGAAGCTCGGCTCGGCGGTGCAGGGCTACCGCGAGGGCCAGCGGGTCATCGCCGGTGCGATCACGCCGAGCGGACACAGCGCGGCCTGCCTGTGTGGCTGCCATTCTCAGGACGGGGCCGGCACCAAGCACGGCTGGAAGCCGATGGGCGGCTGGCGCTTCGGCAACACCATCGACGGCTGCCAGGCTGAATACGTGCTGGTTCCTGATGCCATGACGAACCTTGCCCCTGTGCCGGACGGGCTCACCGATGAACAGGTGCTCATGTGCCCCGACATCATGTCGACCGGCTTCTCCGGAGCGGAGAGCGGGCGCATCCGCATCGGTGATACGGTGGCGGTGTTCGCGCAGGGGCCGATTGGCCTGTGCGCCACGGCCGGCGCACGGCTGATGGGCGCGACGACCATCATTGCGGTCGAGAGCGTGCCCGAGCGCATGGAGATGGCGCGCCGGATGGGCGCAGACCATGTGGTCGACTTCACGAAGGTCGATCCGGTCGAGGAGATCCGCCGCCTGACGGATCGCCGCGGAGTCGATGTCTCCATCGAGGCGCTCGGACGCCAGCAGACCTTTGAGGCCTCCCTCCGTGTGCTTCGTCCCGGTGGCACGCTGTCGTCGCTCGGGGTCTATTCGGGCGATCTCAAGATCCCGCTCGACGGCTTCCTGGCTGGGCTTGGCGACCACACCATCCGGACGACACTCTGTCCCGGCGGCAAGGAGCGAATGCGGCGCCTGATGGAGGTGGTCGCTTCAGGACGCGTCGACACGCGCCCCTTGGTGACCCATCGCTTCAAGCTCGATCAGATTGAGGAGGCGTACGAGTTGTTCGGCCATCAGCGCGATGGCGTGCTGAAGGTGGCGATCACGCCGTAGCTCTGCCGGGGTGCACAGGACTAGGTTTGCAGGACGTACGTTCCGGGGGCGTCGCAAAGAGCGCGATAGCCACGCGACTGCGAGCCCACTGCGGGAGGACGCGTGGTCCTGCCGGAATGCGAGGCCAGCCATTTCGTCCATTCCGGCCACCACGAGCCCTCATGCCAGGGCGCGATCCTGGCCCAGGTGTCCGGATCGAGGTAATGGTCCGTGGCGGACTTCGTCAGAACCTGGAAACGCCCGCCCGGACGGTCCGGGTTTGCTACGATGCCGGCGTTGTGGCCGCCCGTCGTGAGGAGGAAGGTTACATCCGTGTCGGCCAGCAGGTGGATCTTGAAGGCCGATCGCCACGGTGCCACGTGATCGCGTTCCGTGCCAACGGCAAAGATCGTCGCGCGGATGTCGCTGACGGCGATGGGGCGGCCGTCGACCTTGAAGCGGCCCTCGGCTAGGTCGTTATCGAGGAAGAGTTGTTCCAGGTAATCCGCGTGCATGCGGTACGGCATGCGGGTGGCGTCGGCGTTCCAGGCCATGAGATCGTTCATGGGCGTCCTCTCGCCCATCAGGTAATGCCGCACGAGCCTCGACCAGATCAGGTCGTTCGAGCGCAGAAGCTGAAAAGCTCCGGCCATCTGCCGGGTGTCGAGATAGCCCTGGCTGCGCATCAGGTCTTCCAGGAAGTGAACCTGGCTCTCGTTGATGAACAGGGTGAGTTCTCCCGCCTCCCGGAAGTCGGCCTGCGCCGCCAGCAGCGACAAAGTCTGCAAGCGCTCGTCTCTGTTACGCGCCATGGCAGCCGCGGCAATCGCCAGGAGCGTGCCGCCGAGGCAGTAGCCGACCGCGTGAACCTTGCGGTCCGGCACGATGGCGCTGACCGCATCGAGCGCGGCCATCACCCCGAGCTTTCGGTAGTCGTCCATCCCGAGATCTCGGTCCTCCGCGGTCGGGTTCTTCCAGGAGATGATGAACACGGTGAAGCCCTGGACCGTCAGGTACCGGACCAGAGAGTTTGCCGGGGACAGGTCGAGGATGTAGTACTTCATGATCCAGGCGGGCACGATCAGGATCGGTTCAGGTCGGACATGATCCGTCGTTGGCGCATACTGGATCAGCTCGATGAGACGGTTGCGGTAGATCACCTTGCCGGGGGTGACGGCCACGTCGCGACCGACCTGGAAAGCCTCGGTGCCGACCGCGGGTTTTGAGCGAACGATCCGCTGCCAATCATCCAGGAAATTGCCGACTCCCTGCACGAGGTTCTGGCCGCCCGTTTCCAGGATGCGCCGCTGCACCATCGGGTTTGTGGCCACGAAGTTCGAAGGCGCTGCCATGTCGAGGATCTGGCGCGAGACGAACTCGACCACTGCCTCATGCTGCCGGGTGACGCCATCGATATCGGTCGTCGCGTTGTGCCACCATTGCTGCTGAAGCAGAAAAGCCTGATGAATGATGTTGAAGGGCCAGCGCTGCCACTCGTCCCCGACAAAACGACGATCCTGGGGCAGCGGCTCGATGCATGGCTCGCAGATCCCACCGTTCATGGCGCAACGAGTGGCAAACTGGGCCAGACGGGTCCACTTGTGGGCTACCTTTGCGGCGAGTTCGACCTGCTTGCCCGGCGAGATGGCAAGATGGACAGCCCAATCCATGTAGGCGGCGGTGAGTGCCGCAGGCGACAAGCCGCCCGTGAGGTGCGCCAGACTGGCATGAGCGGCATGATCGAGGGCATCCCGGACCTGGTGAAGCTCGGCATCATCCGACAGGTCGGCCGAGGGCGCTGCGGGGGAGGGAGCCGGATCGGGCATCCTCGCAGGCAGCGGGACGACAGATGCGCTGGGCGCGCGACCGCCTGCGAGAGCACCGGATGAACGGRACGGCATCGCAACCTCCAGGGTTTGCCACATGTGCCGAGACCAGTAGATTGTTTGATACTAGCCCCAGACATTCTCAGGCGAATTGCTCCAGATCAAAGTATCCACCCTGGTTTCGACCACATGATGATCGATAGTAGCTCCGGCACAAGAGGTGTGTGCGGGTACGCAGGGGGAGAGGGCGATGATCAGGGACATCATGGTGCATCTCGACGGAAGCGCCGAGGATGAGATCCGTCTGGAGCACGGGCAGGCCATCGCATCCGCCGGGCAGGCCCACCTGATCGGGATCTTCACCAACCTGCTGCCCGACCTCACCGTCGCCATGCCGATAGACGTAAGTGCGGCCGCGATGCAGGTGCTGACCGAGCTGGAGGACAAGGCCCGCCAGGACGGCGACGCCACCGCCCAGCGGCTGACCGAGCGGCTGGCCAGCCTGCATGTGCCGAGCGAGCTGCGGCGGCTCGACGAGATCTTCGGCGCCTTGTCGGGAAAGGTGGTGGAGCAGGCCCGCTGCGCCGATCTCTTCATCGCCACGCTGCCCTATGGTGGGACCGAGACACCGGTTTGGCCGGACCTTGTCGAGGCGGTGCTCTTCGGCAGCGGGCGTGCGCTTCTGCTCGTGCCGCCCGGTCGCCATCGGCAGGGGCCGATCCAGACCGTGCTGGTCGCGTGGAATGGCAGCCGCGAGGCCGCCCGCGCCCTGCGTGAGGGCATGGACTTCATCGAGCAGGCGAAGCGCATAGTTGTCCTCGTCGTGGATCCCCCGCCGGACACGATGCCCTGGGTGGAGGTGGAGGGCCATCTCGCCCGGCATGGCGTGGTCGCGGAGGTCGCCACGGCCGAGAGCCAGGACCGCAGCGTCGCCGATGTCATCCTCGACGAGGCGCGGAGCGTCTCGGCGGATCTCATCATTATGGGCGGCTACGGCCATGCCCGCCTCAGGGAGCATGTGTTCGGTGGTGCGACGCGGGATATTTTGTCCGCAGCGGACAGCCCGCTGCTGGTGGCCCATTGAGGCGGGCCGTGCCAATTGCCTGGAGAGCAGGGCATGCCTGTGCAGGCGCGGGGCGCGTCGAACCACAATGAGACTGGCGCTCCGGCCGTCATGCCTGCGAGCCTGACCGGTCTCAACGAGGCCGAGGCGCAGGGCCGCCTCGCGCGGCATGGGCCCAACGCAGTCGCGGGGAAGCGCTCCCGCAGCCTGGTCGACATTGTCCGTGGAATCCTGCGCGAGCCGATGTTCCTGCTCCTGCTGGCCGCGGCGGGGCTTTACCTGGTGCTCGGCGACATCGGCGAGGGCCTGTTCATGATGGCCGGCGCCACCGTGACAATCGGGCTGGTCGTGCTGCAGGAAGCCAGGAGCGAGCGGGCGCTCGCCGCCCTGCGCGAACTCACGGAGCCTTTCGCCCGAGTGATCCGCGGCGGAAGCGAGCGACGCATCCCGGCGCGCGAACTCGTGCCGGGCGATCTCATCCTTGTCGGCGAAGGGGAGCGCCTGCCCGCCGATGGTATTCTGATCGCCGGCGATGCGCTGACGGTGGACGAGTCCGCCCTCACGGGCGAGTCCGTGCCGGTCTCCAAACGGCCATCGGCTGATCAGGTCACGGATGTCGGTGATCCCGAGCCGGGGGGAGATGACACCCCGTATCTCTTTGCGGGGACCTTGAACGTGCGCGGCCAAGGCATGGTTCACGTCGTTCGCACCGGCACCTCGACCCGGCTCGGGCGCATCGGCGCCTCGCTGGCCGCCATCGAGGACGAGCCGACACTGCTGCAGAAGACGACGGGCGCCTTGATCGCCAAACTCGGCATCCTCGCGCTTGGGTTCTGCGCTCTTGTCGCCGTGACATATGGCGTGTTGCGGGACGACTGGGTCGGAGGCGCCCTGTCTGGGATCACGCTGGCCATTGCGCTGCTGCCGGAAGAATTCCCGATGGTGCTGGCGATCTTCATGGCGCTCGGGGCCTTCCGCCTCGCCCGCCAGAAGGTGCTGGTGCGCCGCGCCGCGGTGATCGAGACGCTCGGGGCAGCCACCTTTCTGTGCGTCGACAAGACCGGCACGCTGACCGAAAACCGGATGGCTCTCACCACGGTTTGGCGGGACGGCAGACTTCAGGAGCTCAAGGACGGTAGTAGGCTGCCCGAGTCTGTTGTGCATTCGCTTCAGGTTGCTGCCCTTGCCTCGGCCGTGCGCCCCGTCGACCCGATGGACAGGGCCGTCCATGAATTGGGTGTGCAACCTCCGTCAGAGCCAGATGGAGTCGGGGCTCCACTCCGAACCTATCCGCTCCGTCCCGAGCTTCTGGCGTTCATCCAGGTTTGGGCGGAACCGCGCGGCGGCGTCCTGCTCGCGGCGAAAGGGGCGCCGGAGGCGATTTTCCGGCTCTGCCACATGAGCGACGACGAACGGGACACCATGGACAAGGTGGTTTCGGGCTTGGCGAGCTGCGGCCTTCGGGTGCTCGGAGTGGCGTCCCGGCGCGACGATCACGACCACCCGACCGCACCCGAGGACCTGGCGTTCACCTTCGAGGGCCTGATCGGCTTCGCGGATCCGGTCCGATCCGATGTCCCGCAGGCCGTCGCCGAGGCGAAGCGGGCCGGGATCACCGTTGCGATGATCACGGGCGACTATCCGGCCACGGCCCGGGAGATCGCCCGCCAGGCCGGGATCGACACGAGCGCTGGCGTGCTCACGGGCAACGAGGTGGCCGACCTCGATCCGGAGACCCTGCGCGAGCGGGTGCGGGGGATCCGGATCTTCGCCCGCATCATGCCAGAGCAGAAGCTCACGCTGGTCGAGGCGCTGAAGGCCAATGGCGAGGTCGTCGCCATGACCGGGGATGGCGTCAACGACGCGCCGGCGCTCGAAGCCGCCCACATCGGCATCGCCATGGGCCAGCGTGGCACCGACGTGGCCCGGGAGGCCGCGGATCTCGTGCTCCTCGACGACCGCTTCGTCTCAATCATCGGCGGCGTGCGGCTCGGGCGGCGCATCTTTGCGAACCTGCGCAAGGCGCTGACCTACGTGACGGCGATCCATGTGCCCATCGCCGGGCTGGCCCTGCTGCCCCTCGTTATGGGCATGCCGCCGATCCTGTATCCGATGCACGTGATCCTGCTGGAACTGGTGATCGATCCGGTCTGCTCGCTCGTGTTCGAGGGGGAACCCAGTGAGCGGCATGCAATGGAGAAGCCGCCGCGGCCCGCCACCGAGCGACTCTTCGGCGCCTCGCAGGTCGTGCTCGGATTCATTCAGGGAACCGTCGTTCTTGGGGCCGTCCTCGGCCTTTATGTGTGGGCGCTGCATGCCGGCGTCCCCGAGATGCAGGCACGGGCTGTGGCCTTTGTCGCCCTGGTGCTCGGCAACCTTGTTCTCGCCTTCGCCGACGCGGCCGAGCCGGGAACCTCCTTCTTCGACAGCAGGAGACTCGCGTTCTGGGGGATCGGAGCCGGGGCTACCGTCCTCGTTGTCACGATCCTTTATGTTCCACCCCTATCCGCCATCCTTCGTATCGCAGCGCCGAGCCAGACATGGTTGGCGATTACCCTGACAGTCGCGGTTCTCGCCGGCGGTTGGTTCGGATTGGCCAAGCGACTCCGGGCAGTGTGGGCACCACGCAACGAGCAGCGGACAACGGCATGACGCGCATCGCCCTCATCCAGGGCCATCCCACATCCGGCGGCGGGCATTTCTGCCACGCGTTGGCAGAGGCCTACGCGGAAGGGGCCTTCGCAGGCGGCCATCAGGTCCGTCTCATTATGGTTGCCGACCGCGACTTCCCGCTGTTGCGCTCGAAAGCCGATTGGGACGGCGCCCCGCCTCCATCCGCCATTGCGGAAGCTCAACGGACGATTGAATGGGCCGAGCATCTGCTGATCATTTATCCGCTGTGGCTGGGAGGGATGCCGGCCCTCCTCAAGGGTTTTCTGGAGCAGGCTCTGCGCCCAGCCTTCATGACGGGCGGCCGGGAAGGCGCGAGTTGGAAGAGCGCGCTCAAGGGTAGATCCTCCCGGATCGTAATCACCATGGGCATGCCCGCCTTCGTCTACCGATGGTACTTTGGGGCGCACAGCCTCAAGAGCCTCAAGCGCAGCATCCTGTCCCTCGTCGGCATGGGCCCAAACCGGCATACGCTCATCGGCTTGATCGAGGGCATGAACGACGCCAAACGGGCGGCATGGCTCGATGCCATGCGCCGCCTCGGCAAGAGGGCTCGATGACCATTGCGTGGGCTTCTTGGTTTTACCAGTCTGCCGACTGCCGCGGATCGACAAGGTTGATGCAGACGCTGCAAGGGACGACAATCGCACTCACAGGAGACGATCATGAGCCAGGCTATTGACGATCTCAGGCGCGAACATGACGCGATCCTCTCGGCCTTGGATATCCTCGACCGTATCGAAGTCGAAGCAAGGCAGGGCGCCGCCGCAACCGGTGACATTGCGGCGTTCATCAGCTTCCTGAAAGAGTTCGTGGATAAGTGCCACCACGGCAAGGAGGAGAGAATGCTGTTCCCTGCTTTGACTAGGGCGGGAGCATCAGAACGGGAGCCGTCTGTTCCCACGCTACTGTCCGAGCATGAGCAGGGGCGGGCCCTCATCAAGGCGATGGAGGAGGCGAGCCACCCAGTGCTCCAGCCTGAACAATTCTCTGCAGCCGCAAAGGCCTATTCACGTCACCTCAGGGCCCACATCGAGAGGGAGAACAAGATCCTGTTCCCCACGGCGGAGCAGGTCCTTGACGAAGTTAAATTGAATACGCTTCATCGCGCATTCGTAAAGCACGAGGACGAGGTGATCGGGCATGGACGGCATGAGGAGCTTCATCACATGCTTCACGCGCTGAAGGCGAAGTACCTTCACTGAGGATCGTTCCATCGACCGTGACCCGGGCCGGGTTGGGAACACCGTAACGGTCGCCTCCAGGCGCGATCACGTCATCGACGGAAGAGCCTGCGCCAGCCACGGCAGCCATCAGCGCTCCCGGACCGACGCTCCGTCCGAGAGCGCGGTCGGCGGATAGAGCACTACCCGCTCGCCCGGGCGCAGCCCGTCCGAAATAGCGGCCATTTGGCCCGAGCGATGGGCCACCATAACCATCCGCGCCTGCGCGACACCGTCGGCGACGACGAACGCCGCCCAGCCGTCGCCCCGCCGAAAGAGCGCACCGGCCAGGACGAGCGTGGCCTTGGGGATCTCGTTCACGATGATCCGGGCATCGACTCGGTAGCCGTCGCCCAGCGCCATCCACGCCTCCCGCGGCGAGGTAATATCGATCACCACCCAGACCCGCTGCTCCTCCACGCCCAATGCCGACACCTTGGTGAACGCCGATGGTTCGACCAAGCGCAC
This sequence comes from Microvirga sp. P5_D2, assembly GCF_054049475.1. Lineage (NCBI taxonomy): Bacteria > Pseudomonadati > Pseudomonadota > Alphaproteobacteria > Hyphomicrobiales > Methylobacteriaceae > Microvirga > Microvirga sp. P5_D2. The sequence goes on from NZ_JBFUMH010000007.1 coordinate 24,891, forward strand.
CCGGCCCTGGAGGTCCCGAGGGCCACCCCAACGCGTGATCTCGACCGGCGCACCCGGCCGGATGGCGACAGCATCTGTCGTGAGCACGTCGACGATCACCTCAAGGTCGTCCGGGTCCCCGATCTCGACAAGCGGTGCCCCTGCCGGAACGGCAGCTTCGCTCTCCTGCGTCACCCGCAGGATGCGTCCGCTTACCGGCGTGGTGATCTCCCAGCCCTCGCTAGGCTCGGGCTGGTCGTAGCGGCGCAGCATGGCGCGGGCCTGATCGAGCTCGTGTTCGGCCGCATGCTTGCGCAACGTGGCGGCCTGCAGGTCGCGTTCGGCAAAGCGAAGGCTAAGCTCCTCCCGCTCCAGCTGCTGAACCGCGGCCACCCCTCTCTGCTGCAGGGTGCGCACGCGCTGGACGTCGGCCTGCGCCTGCAAGAGCTGCGCTTGGGCCCGTTCCCTGCGGGCGTCCGCCTCCTGGATGGTGGCTTCGGCGGCGCCCACCCGCTCTTCGAGTTCGCGCCGGGTGCGGGGATCCAGAAGCTGCGGCAGGGAAGGCATGAGGGTCGCCACACGCCCGTTCGCCTTCACCGGATCGCCGGCTTTGATCTCCACGCGCAGCAGCCGTCCTGCCAGCGGCGCCGAGACCACATAGCGGTCACGCACCCGGGTCCGCCCGTCCTCCTCCATTGTGGCGCGAAACGGTCCTTCCGTCACTGAGCTGATCTCGACGGGGATGGGCTTCGGCCGGAACGCCCAGTAGATCGCCCCGCCCAGCACCGCCAGCAGGGCCACCGACACCGTGATACGCGTCAGCCACCGCATTTCAGTCTCGCGTCTTGAGAACGGCGACGAGGTCGAGCCGGTCGATCCGGCGCCGCACCAGGAGGGTGCTGACCACTCCGGCAGCCACGACTGTCAGGGCGGCGGTCGCGAACGTTGCCTCGCTGATCACCGCCGGGATCCGGAACGTCTCGGTGTCGCGCAATCCGAGAAGAAGCCCGACGATGCCCTGCGCCATGGCCAGCCCGAGCGGGATCGCGACCAGCATCTCGATCCCGAGTTCAGCCAGCAGGATGCGCGACACCTCGGCCCGACTGAACCCGAGGATCCGCAGGCTGGCGAGCTCCCAAGCGCGCTCCTGCAGCGCGATCCGGGCGCTGTTGTAGACGACACCGACTGCGATGATAAGGCCGAAGGCCGTGAGCACGACGGCAGAGATCAACACCATGCCGGCGATCTTCTCGTCGAACACGCGCAGCCAGACGGACTTCACAGACGTGGAGACAATGCGCGGGAACTCCGAGAGGCGTCGCCAAACCTCCGTGGCGAGGGCCGGATCGACCCGCAGCGCCGCATGGGAGACAAGGTCGCCTTCGCGCATGAAACGGTTGAGGCTGCCGATCTCCATATAGGCGCTGTAGCCGAGCATCTCGTCAACAAGGGCCACCACCGGGAGCTGTCGGATCGGCCTCTCGCCTTCGAGGACCTCGACCGTCAGGTCCGAGCCGATCCCGACCCCTAGTCTCCCGGCCAGCCCGGTGCTGATCATCACCCCGTCACGCGGCACGGGCAGGGCAGCCAAGTCGCTGTCGCGCGGCACCCGCAGCTCCGATCCCTCAGTCAGGCCTGTTAGGCCGATCCGGTAGGTGCGGTGCCCGGCCCGCAGGCGGACCGGAACGATCCGCTGCCCCTCAATAGTGAGGACACCGGGGATGTGCCCGATCTCGCGAACCGCCCGGCTGGAGACTGGGTCGGAGAAGGTCACGAAGGCGTCGCCGCGCTCGATGCCATCGAACTGCACGGCGACCATGTGGTCGAGGGCGTCCCACCAGAAGAGGCCGAGGACGATCATCGGGATTGCAAAGGCCAGTCCGACGATGGTCAGGAGCGACCGGAGTGGCCGCCCGATGATGCCCCGCAGGACCATCTTGGCGCCGGGCCGTATCCGTCCGCCCGCCAGGGCCCGGCTGAAGGCGGCGGGCGCCGGAGGGCGCATCGCCTCGGCCGGCGTGAGGCGCAGCACCCGCCGCACGGACGCGAGGACGCCAGCCACCGCCGCCCCAAAGCTCACCGCCAGGGCCGCAACGGGCAGCCAGGGCGGGAAGGTGTAGGCCAGCTCCGGAAAGCGGAAGAAGGGGCGGTAGTTGTTCAGCATGCCGTGGCCGTACCAGATCCCCACGAGAACCCCCGCGACGGATCCCAGCGCGCAGACCGCAGCGACGAACTTCACGTAGTGCAGGCCGATGGGAAGCGTCGGGAAGCCCAGCGCCTTGAGCGCAGCGATCTGCTCGCGTTGGGCTTCCACGAGCCGGCCAAGCACCACGTTGAGCAGGAAGGCCGCGATCCCGAAGAATACCACCGGGACGGTGATGGCGAGCGTCCGCTGCTCGGCGAGCTCGTCCGACAGGAAGCGGTGGGACGGCTGATCGCGGCGTTCATAGGCTCCGGGCGCACCGTAGGGATCCAACCGGTCATCCAGCGCCGCCATGACGACGGCGGCGGACGCGCCGGGCGCGAGGGATACGGCAAGGTTGTTGAAGGCGCCCTCCATGTCGAAGGCCGCCGCGACGGCGTCCTCGCCGGCCCAGAGCACCACGAAGGTCAGGTCGTCCGGCAGCGGGTTGCCGGGACGTGAGGCATAGACGAACTCGGGCGAATGGGCGATCCCCGCCACATGAAACGTCTGCATGCGTCCGTTCAGGATGACCTCGATGGGATCGCCGGGCACGACGGCCCATGTCTCGGCGAAGCCGACATTGACGAGGACATCGTCACGCCGGAGCGGATCGATCCAGCGTCCTTTGACCAGATGAAGCTGGTTGAGCTGAGGCTGCCCGTTGACCGGAATTGAGATGACGCGGCCCGCGACCGAGAGATCGGATTGCGGCCAGGCGACACGCACGTCCTTGACGACCCGCGCCTCGACGAGTGCCGCCCCCGGGATCTTGGACAGGCTGGAGAGCAGGCTCTTCGGCGCCCGCTTCATGTCCGACCACAGGTCCGCGAACCGGCTGTCCCGGTAATAGGTCTCCTGCGTGCTTAGCAGCGACGCATAGGTGCTGACCGAGCCCACCAGGACGGTCACGCCGGTGGCGACGAGGAGCGCGATGGTGAGCACCTGGCCTCGCAGGTTCCAGAGATCGCGCAGCACCTTGCGGTCGAGCACGCTCACCAGGTCAGCTCCTCGGGCGAGACGCGGTGCGGGTTCACGTCAATGCCGACGATGCGGCCCCCGCTGAGGCGTAGGACGCGGTGGGCCATGCCGGCGATGGGGGTGTTGTGGGTGATGACAATGGTGGTGGCGCCCACCTCCTCATTGGCCCGGGCGATGGCGGCGAGCACCAGCTTGCCGGTCTCGACGTCGAGAGCGCCGGTCGGTTCGTCGCAGAGCAGGGCGTCCGGCCGCTTGACGATGGCGCGGGCGACCGCCACTCGCTGCTGCTCACCGCCAGAGAGCTGGGACGGGAAGTGGTCGAGCCGGTGGGACAGGCCAACGAGGGCAAGCGCCTCCTCCGGCTTCATCGGGTTGTCGGCGATCTCGGCGACGAGCTGCACGTTCTCACGCACGGTGAGGCTCGGGATCAGGTTGTAGAACTGGAACACGAAGCCGACATGTTCGCGGCGGTATTCGGTCAGCTGCGCCTCGGAGGCCCCGGTCAGCTCGTGGTCGCGCCAGGTGGCCTTGCCGGAGGTGGGGGCATCGAGTCCGCCAAGGATGTTGAGGAGGGTCGACTTGCCCGAGCCGGAGGGGCCGAGCAGGACGACAAACTCGCCCTGGTAGATGTCGAGGTCCACGTCGCGCAGGGCAAAGACGAGAGCCTCACCGGAGCCATAGGTCTTGCACAAGCCGCGGGCGACGAAGACGGGGGCCGGCGCGCCGTGCGGCACGGCTTCGCTGATCGACGAGCCCTCGCTGATGGGAGCGGGTATCGCGGCCACCTTGGGGAACTCCTCTCCACTCGTCCTTGCAAAAGCCCTGAGCCGCGCCCGCCGCCTTGATCGGCCGCAATCCGTGTTGAGGGCTGATCCGTCCATGCATGCCTTTGATCAAGGTCATGGACCTCATACGTCCGGCTGCCATGATGCCACCATGTTCGTTCTGCCGCGACCCATTCCTTCGGCCATCTTGGGCCGTCCGGGATGGACCTGGGTTGATGGGCGCTCTGGATGATCTCACTATTGTGCTGCCACATCCATGGACCTTGCTTGATGCTCGGCTCTGAGAAACTCCATCCTTCGGCGTCCGCCGGGCTTCCGCCTCCGGATGCTCCTGCTGTGCCATTGCTGCACAGGTTCCGTAGGGTGATCCGTCCGGTCCTGGTGATCCTGCCCACGCTAGGGCTGGTCGCGGGGTTTGGAGCGCGTCTTGCGGGAGCCGGGCAATGGTCCGGGCCAATCTGGGCCGCGGCGACCGTCCCGGTCCTGGGCACCTTGCTCGTCGAGATCGTGGTAAGCCTCAGGCGGGGGGACGTAGGGCTCGATATCGTCGCCGCCCTCTCGATGACGGGTGCTCTTGCGTTCGGGGAGCACCTCGCGGCTGTTGTGGTCGCGCTCATGTATGCGGGCGGACAGTACCTGGAGAGCTTCGCCGAGCGCCGTGCCAACCGCGAGATGACGGCCCTTCTGTCGCGCGTGCCGCGCACGGCCGTCCGCCATCGCAACGGCAGGCTTGAGGAGGTTCCTCTCGACGCCGTCGAGATCAAAGATCGTCTGCTCATCCGCCAAGGGGATGTGGTGCCGGTGGACGGGGTCGTCGTGGAGGGTGTGGCTATCCTCGACCAGTCGGCACTGACGGGCGAGTCGATCCCCGTGCAGAAGTCAGCCGGTGAGCCTGTGATCAGCGGGGTGACGAACGTGGGCGGCGCCTTCGATCTGTCGGCCACGCATCGCGCCGCCGAGAGCACCTATGCCGGCATCGTCCGCCTGATCGAAGCCGCGCAAGCCTCGAAGGCCCCCATGGCGCGGCTCGCGGATCGGTTCGCCATAGCGTTCCTCGCATTGACGGTCGTGCTCGCCGGTGGTGCCTGGCTGTGGAGCGGCGATCCGATCCGGGCCCTGGCCGTGCTCGTCGTCGCGACCCCGTGTCCTCTCATCCTTGCCGTGCCCGTGGCCATCGTGTCGGGGGTATCTCGCGCCGCGAAGGCCGGTGTGTTGGTGAAGGGCGGGAGGGCACTGGAAGCGCTCGCCCGCGTGCGGGTGCTAGTCATCGACAAGACCGGCACCCTCACACACGGGCAAGCGCGGATCGTCGACATTCGCCCGGTGGCGGGACCATCCCCTGAGAAGCTTCTCCAGCTTGCAGCGTCGCTCGACCAGGCATCGAAGCACGTCATTGCGCGTGCTCTCGTCTTGGAGGCGCAGTCCAGGGGGCTCGATCTCCGGCCTCCCACGGACGTCGAGGAGATCCCGGGCGAGGGGCTGGAAGGGATCGTCGATGGCTGCCGTGTGGTTGTGGGGGGAGTCCGTTTCGTCTCGCAACGTGTTCCGAAGACCACTGGGGCGCTTGCGGACGGCCACTATCCCATCGGGTCGGTCGTGGTGGCCGTGGCAGTCGATGGCGAACCCGCTGGGCTCCTGATCCTGGCAGATTCACTGCGCTCGGAGGCCGCGCAGGTGATCCATAGTCTTCGTCGGTTGGGGATTATCCGCATCATCATGGCTTCGGGTGACCGCCACGACGTGGCGGAGGCGGTCACCGTCGGTTTGCATCTCGACGAAGTCCATGCCGATCTCACGCCGGAGCGGAAGATCGGCATCGTGCAGGACGAGAAGCGGCACGGACTTGTCATGATGATCGGCGACGGCGTCAACGATGCGCCGGCCCTTGCCGCCTCCGATCTCGGCGTCGCCATGGGCGCGAAAGGTGCCGCCGCGTCCGCCGAAGCGGCCGACGTGGTCCTTCTCGTCGATCGCCTCGACAAGATCCCTGCGGCGATCGAGGTAGCGCGCCGCTCCCGCCACATCGCGCTCCAGAGCGTCTATGCCGGGATCGGCCTGTCCGTCGTCGGGATGATCGTGGCCGGGCTGGGTTACCTGACGCCGGTGCAGGGAGCCCTGATCCAGGAAGCCATCGATGTCGCCGTGATCCTCAATGCCCTGCGGGCCTTGTGGGGATCAGAGCCATCCTGATCACGATCAGCGGCGCTCCTGCAAGAGTTCGATCTGGAGTTCCTGGATTTCCGCGAGCCGCTCCCATTGGCGCGTGATCAGGTGGTCGATCTTCTCGTGCAGGTGCCGGATTTCGAGCTCCGCCTTCAGGTTGACCTGATAGTCGTTGAGGGAGCGCAATCGATCCTTCGCCTCCTGGCGCCTCTGGCTCATCATGATGATGGGAGCCTGAACGGCGGCAAGGCAGGATAGGAGAAGGTTCAACAGGATGTACGGATAGGGGTCGAAGGCCGCAGGCCCGCGCGTGACGTTGAAGATGATCCACACGCCAAGCGCAAGGGCAAAGACAATGAGAAACGGCCAGCTTCCGCCGAAAGTGGCCAGCCCGTCCGACAGCCGCTCGCCGAGAGTGCGACTCTCGTCATAATTCTCCTCGACATTGGCTGTGACCGGGATGCCTTCGGCGAGGCTGCGCGCCACCTCCTTGTCGAGCCGGCTCAACTCCCCGCGTTCCTGGCGCAGGAGTTCCTCCACGTAGAGCAGGCGATATTGATCGACCGCGGCTCGGCTGACACGGCTATGATCCGTCAAGTTCGGGTGTTCCTGCCGGATCCTTTCCGCCAGGGCCGGATGCAACTGATCGATGAGGATGAACTCTCTCGGAGGGTAGGTTCTGCCCGTGATCGGACAGGTGCCGCTGGATGACGCTGCGTGGGAGGTCATGATCGCCGTTCCGCTGGTTTGGCATGGATCAAACCTAACGGCTCGACGAGGGTGTACCAAGATGCCATTCTCCTTAGCTGATGCGTCCTCGCATCCAGGAGGTTCCCTTGTCGCTTCGCCTCCACTTCCACGGCGCCGCCCGAACCGTGACGGGCTCCTGTTTCCTGCTCGAGACGGTAGCGGCCCGCGTCCTGATCGATTGCGGAATGTTCCAAGGATCGAAGGAGGAGAGGGAGCTCAATTACCAGCACTTCCCGTTCCGCGCGGCCGGCATTGACGCTCTCTGCCTCACCCACGCCCACATCGACCATAGCGGTCTCGTGCCGAAGCTCGTGAAAGCCGGGTTCGACGGGCCAATCTATGCGACGGCCGGAACGGCCGATCTTGCGTCCATCATGCTGCCGGACTCCGGCTACATCCAGGAGATGGAGGTTGACCAGCTCAACCGCCGCAACAGCCGCCGCGGGCGAGAGACGGTGTCCCCGATCTACACGGAAGAGGACGCCATTGCATGCCTTACGCAGTTCCGGCCTGTGGCTTACGGCCAATGGCAGGATGTCGCCCCCGGCTTCCGGGCCCGCTACTGGAATGCGGGTCATCTTCTGGGCTCGGCGTCTATCGAGATAGAGGTGACGTCCGGCGGCGACAGGAAGCCGACGCGCCTTCTGTTCTCCGGTGATGTCGGACCCGACCACAAGCTCCTGCAACCCGATCCTGACGGTCCCCGCAACCTCGACTACGTCCTCCTGGAATCCACCTATGGCGACACGGATCGCGCAGGCACCACCATCGAGAGCCGCCGCAAATTGCTGCGCGACGAGGTCCGCGCGGCCATGCATCCGAGCGGTGTGTTGCTCATTCCATCGTTCGCGGTCGAGAGGACGCAGGAACTCCTCGTCGATCTCATGGAACTGATGGAATCAGGCGAACTGCCGGACATCCCGATCTTCATCGACTCGCCCCTGGCCTCGAAGGCCAGCGGCATCTTCAAGAGGCATGCCGGAGAACTCAGGAACGGCGCCGACCTGGTTCAGGCGCTCGAGTCCCGATGGGTCCGCTTCACGGAGAGTGTCGAGCAGAGCAAGGCCATCGACCGCATTCACAGCTTCCATATCATCATTGCGGCGAGCGGCATGTGCGAGGCGGGCCGCATCCGGCATCACCTGAAGGCGTGGCTCTGGCGGGACGAGGCCACCGTGCTCTTCGTCGGCTTCCAGGCACAGGGCACGCTCGGACGGATCCTTCAGGACGGCGCCTCGAAGGTCCGGATCCACGGTGAGGAGGTGAAGGTGCGTGCCAAGATGCGGACGCTCGACCTCTATTCCGGGCATGCGGACGGGCCCGAGCTGAAGGCCTGGCTGGCCGAGCGCCTTCCGGTCCGGCGCGGGGTCTTCCTCGTGCATGGGGAGGATGCGCCCCTCAAGGCGCTGCAAGCGTCCCTTGCCGACCTCGACCACGTGCCACGCGCGACCATCCCGGAGATTGACGATGTCTATGATCTGGCGGGCGACCAGGCGGTCCGGATCGAGCGCCATGAGGAGCGTCTGCCGAGCGCAAGCGCCGGGCACCGGGACTGGCACAACGACTACGCGGAGCTGCTTCTTGAGATCAACGACGCCGTGGACGCAGCGGCCGGCAGGAAAGCAAAGGGAGTCATCATCCGGCGCCTCAGGGATGCCTTGAAGGATGGAGCCCGCGAATAGCCTCGGATCGGCTTTAAGATCTCCGTTTGGTTCCAAGTTGATCAGGATCAAGGTGCCGGAGCGAGTTCCCCCTACGCTCTGCCACAATGGCCTGTCCTGTTCGAGGCGCGGCCATACCCGGGAGGGACCCATGCTCCATCACGTCACGCTCCACCTGGCCCGCAGCAAGCAGTTTCCGGAGGGAAGCTCTCGTTATGGCTACGAGATCACCGCGCCGCTCGATACAGAGGGGCGCCTCGATCAGGACGAATGGGGAGCGAAACGGAACCACTGCCGGGTCAGGCGCTTCTGGGCGGACGAGGGCGAACGCCAGGGTGTTCTGGTCCATCGGCCGGGCGGGGCCGGAGGAGCGACCTGGATGATCGACTACAACCAGGATCGGCCCGGCGACGAAGAAGCGGGCTATCACCTGCATCAGCATCGTTTCATTGAGGGCGAGTATGTCACCATCGAGGACGATGACGGCAAGCCCTACACGTTCCAGGTCGTCTCGGTGACTCCGGCGGAACCCGGCATGGCAGGGGAGCAGCGATGATGAGGCAGCTCGCTCTCCTCCTTGTCGTCGCATGCGCCTCGTCGACCGCCCTGGCGCAATCAGGCCGGGTGCAACGCGGGTTTACGTTCGCGCAGACGAACTGCTCCCAATGCCATGCCATCGGCCGTGTCGGCGAGAGCCCCATTCCCGAGGCGCCGCCCTTCCGGGCCCTGCACACGCGTTATCCCGTCGAGGACCTTGCCGAGGCCTTCGCGGAAGGCATCACGACGGGCCACCCGTCCATGCCCCAGTTCCAGCTCGATCCGGCTCAGATCAACGACCTGCTCGCCTATCTGCAATCCGTTCAGGGATAGGTCCAGGCGCTCGATGATACGCCGAGGCCAATGGTTCGTGCGATTCCTGAGAAGCGACGCCAAGCCTGACATCACATCGCGGTGGCTATCGCCATGACTCCACCGAGGATGACCGCCGCGAGCGTGACTGTGGCAAACCGCAAGGCGTACGGGACTGGACCCGCAAAGCCTGCGTAAACGACGCGCATGACCGCGTTGACGGCAATCGCCAGGAGGATGGCCCGGGCCGCGGCCGGCAGGGAAATGCTGGTGCCGGCCAAGCGCTCGGCCGTCAGTGTCGCCACGTCAACATCCATGACGCCAAACACCCCCGACGTCACATAGATGCCGCCAGATCCGAAATGCTGCGTCGCCCAAGCGCTCAGAAGGGCGACGCCTGCAAACGCGCTTGCAAACAGAAGAAGCGGCCCCAGGTCGAACGTATTGCCGATTTCGGGATCGGGCGCCTTGGCCTCCCCAGGCTGGCGCAGCAGGATCAGGGCGCCGGCTCCGAAGGTGRCACCGCCGATAAGAGCCGGCACCGCGAAGTGAGGCACCAGACTTGGACGGACGATCACGACAATCGTGACGACCCGCGGCACCGAGACGAGACCCGCCAGAGAGGCGCCGGCCGCGAGGAGGCCCGCGGGCTCCCCGGCCGCGGCGCGGCGCGCAAAGGCCAAGGTGACTGCCGTGGAGGAGACAACGGCGCCCGCCAGAGCACTCAAAAGCACGCCCCGCGCCGGGCCCGCCACTTTTACCGCAACGTAGCCGGCATAGGAGATGCCCGCAGTCAGCACCGTGAAGAACCAGATCTCCCGCGGGTTCACGCCTCCCCAGGAATCGATGGTTGCGTTGGGCAGGTTCGGTAGGGCGATGACCGTCATGGCAGCGAGAAGCAGCGCAGAGCGCAACTCCTGCCAAGTCAGGCGCTCCAGGAAGCCATGCAGTGGATCGCGCAGGGTAAGAAGTCCGGCGGTCGCGACCCCAGCCGCAGCCGCAACTTTGGAATCACCTGCGACAGCCAGCGCCCCGAGGCCAAAGACCGCCAGCGCTGCCACGACGCCTGTGACGCTAAAACTCTCATCGGCCTGCTCCTCACGGACTTTGAACCACGCAAACACCGCGGCAAAGCCGAGAAACCCGACCGCCAGCAGCAGCGGGGCTCCGACGGCCTGCGCCAGAGCCGCAAAGACCCCTCCGAGAAGACCCGAGAGCCCGTAGGTGCGAACACCCGCCGTGCGGCTTCCGGCGGGAGCATCCCGCTCGCGCCAGCCTCTCTCGATCCCGACGACTAGGCCAATCGCCAGCGCAAAACCGAGACGCAGGATCAAGCTGTCAGTCATGAGAGATGCCGTCAGACCACCCGGCCCGTTCCCTAAACCACTCTCGAAGGCGCCGCAGGTGCAAGCGTTAGCAACGAGCCTGAGGGCACACTAGCGCACGACGAGGACAGGGATGTTCGAGTGTGCGAGCACCTTCATCGTCTCGCTCCCGAGAAGGAGAGCCGAGACCCCACCACGTCCATGCGAAGCCATGACGATCAGGTTGCAGACGTGATCCTCGGCCATGCGGATGATTGACCGATAGGGCGCGTCGTCCTCCATCTGAAGCGTCGTGGCCTCGACCCCCAGGTTGCGCGCGATTTCGGAAGCTTCGGACAGGGTACGGTCGGCCAGCTTCTGCATGTGCTCCCTGAACGAGTCCGACGTTTCCTCCAACTGCTCGGCCTCAAGGGCGAAGACATGGAAGCGCTCGGTGACCGTCAGGAGCAGGACGTTCGCACCCAGCGACTTGGCGAGGTTGACTCCGTGTTCGACGGCACGGGTCGCCAGGGATGAGCCGTCGGTGGCAATCAGAATGTTCTTGTACATGCGGACCTCCCTTGGTGAAGAGCGTGCGCGAATGCCGGACCTCTAAGGTCAGTAGGATAGGAACAGGGGCACCGGGGTGTTCCTGAGCAGGGACTGGGTCGTGCCGCCGAGCACCATTTCGCGCAGGCGTGAATGGACATAGGCGCCCATGACGATCATGTCGGCCCGCGTCAGATGAGCATGGTTGCGCAAGGTCTCGGCCACATCCCCGTCCTTGGCCGGCAGCACCAGGACATTCACCGTGAGACCATGGCGGGTGAGATGCGGAGCGATCTCCACGCCGGGCAGCAGAGTGTGCTCCAGGTCCTTCTCGCCCGTGACGCTGACCAACTCGACTTGAGTGGCGGCCCGCAGGAACGGCAGGGCGTCGTTGAGGGCACGTGCCGCCTTGGCGCTGCCGTCCCACGCCACGACGATCCTGCTTCCCGCGAAGGCCTCGCGATCCTGTGGCACGACGATGAGAGGCCGACCGCTGTCCATGAGCACGGCCTCGATCAGTCCCCGGTCGACGGCCAGGGCAATCGGCTCCGCGTCGAGGATCGTCAGGTCATGGGCGCGGGCAAGTGAGGCAAAGCTCCTGATGAGGGCCGGGTAGGCAAGCTGCGGCGCCTGCGTGGTGCAGGCGAGGCCCGATGCGGCGGCGGCCCGTTGCGACGAGTCGGCGACCGCGCGCGCAAGCGCATTCAGCCGGCGGTTCTCGGCGACCACCAGCCCTTCGGCGAAGGCGCTGATGAAGGCGTGGGTCAGAGTGAGCTTCAGGGAGGCAGCCTGGATGGTGACATGGGCGTTCGCCTGCCGGGCGAGCGACAGCCCGTAGGCCAGGGCGGACGAGCGTTCCTCGGCATCCCCTTCTTCCGTAATCCCGATCAGGATGCTGCGAATGTTCTGGAGCATGGAATCCTCCCTCTCGACGTGTCGCTCTGTTTTTGAATCTGATGACATCTGCTTTCGTCCTCCATCAGGGGATCAGGACCGCAGCCCCTTGAAGCCGTCCTGATCGCRGGTCGTCCAAGGCTTCATTGGCGGCCTCCAGGGGATAACGGACCGTCTGTGCTCTGATCCGGGCCTTGGGAGCGATCACCAGGAAATCCAAGGCATCCTGACGGGTCAGGTTGGCGACGGATAMGATCTGCCGCTCCTCCCAAAGAAGCCGATAGGGGAATTGCGGAATGTCGCTCATGTGAATGCCGCCGCAAACGACGCGGCCGCCCTTTCGCACGGCGCGGAGCGCCAGAGGCACGAGATCGCCCACGGGCGCGAAGATGATCGCCGCGTCCAGACGTTCGGGAGGCTCCTGATCGGAGCCCCCGGCCCAGGCGGCGCCGAGCGAGCGGGCAAAATCCTGCGCCGCGACATCGCCCGGGCGCGTGAAGGCAAAAATGCGCCGCCCCTGCCAGGTGCAGACCTGGGTGATGATATGAGCCGCCGCGCCGAACCCGAAGATGCCGATCCTGTCGCCGGGACCGGCGGCCACCAGCGAACGCCAGCCAATCAATCCGGCACAGAGGAGCGGAGCCTGGGCAATGGGATCATCGTCCTCCGGCAAGCCGAAGGCGTAGGCCGCATCGGCTACTGCATGGGAAGCGAAGCCGCCGTCGCGGGTGTAGCCCGTAAACAACGGTTCGTCGCACAGGTTCTCGTGTCCCGCGATGCAGTAGGGGCAATGTCCGCAGGTATGGCCGAGCCAGGGAATGCCCACGCGCTCCCCCAGCTTCCGATCGCGGACACCGGATCCGAGCACCTCCACCCTTCCGACGATCTCATGGCCGGGGATGATTGGCAGCTTGGGATTTAGAAGATCGCCATCAACCACGTGAAGGTCGGTGCGGCAGACCGCACAGGCCTCCACCGCAACGCGGATCTCGCTTGATCCTGGCAACGGCAGCGGGCGCTCCTCCATGATCAGAGGTGTGCGGACCTTGTGGAGGACCATGGCTTTCATGGCACCGCCTCAACCGAACGCGGCTTCCGCCCGCTTCCTGAGCGCCTCGATTTCGCGAAGGTAGGATGCGCGCCGCTTGCAATGGGTCTGCCACAGATCGGCGATCAGTTGGTCCTTGCGGGCGTTGTCCATTGGCCTGCTCTCAATCACCAGCAGATTGCTCCCGTGGGCGACATCCAGGTCAGCCAGGATTGCGAGCAGAGTCTGAAGCTTGGGGAGGATGTCCGGATCATAGACCCGGTCACCCTTCCGCTCACCTGGAGCCTGCAAACGCTCATCACGGACGATCATGGAGCCCTCCGCTGTMGTTCCGGTTCGTGAAAAGCTCGCTCGCGCCCTGTGATGGTACGCGAAGATCGGGCTGGATGCCGTCGGAAAGGCGCGGCCGCTTGGCGTTTAACCGAGGGGCCATTCTCAATGAACCTGCACAGATCATGGATGGCTTTGTCCAACGCGGCATTGATCTAAATCAAAGTGGTTGGCTGAGAGCGAAGCCATCATAGGTTGTCAGCTCGATAAGGTCCGTCTGTTGTGAGGACGCCGCCATGGACTCAGGTATTCGCGAAGAGATCCTGTCCATTCTCGATCGTGCGAACGACATGACGATCGCGACGATCCGCCAGGACGGATACCCGCAAGCTACGACGGTCAGCTACGCCAACGAGGGGTTGGACATCTACTTCGGATGTTCGGAGGATTCCCAGAAATCCCGGAACATCAGTCGCAACGGCAAGGTGTCGCTCACGATCAACCTGCCCTACGCGAACTGGGGCGAGATCCGCGGCGTCTCGATTGGAGGTCATGCAAACCGCCTCACGGACCCGGACGAAATCGAGCAGGCGGGGCGGCTCCTGCTCCAGAAGTTCCCGCAGGGGATCGCAGAATATGCCTCGGGCGCACTGATGGGCGTCGCGTTCTTCAAGGTCGTCCCGAAAGTCGTCTCCGTCCTCGATTACCGTAAGGGCTTCGGCCACACAGATCTCGTCAGCAACGATCTCGGCCTGACGCCTGCATAGACTCATCGTCCGTGATCGCCTTCAGCGACGTCCCCCGTCGCTGGCCGGGGGATGCCGAGCATCAAGCCATTTGATGTGTCCTGTCCGCCCGACGCAAATTCGACCAGGCACGGCAGCCGTGGCTCAGTCAGGGACGGCGCGGGGGCAATGCTGGCTCACTGATGAATGGCGCGGCAACAGGCGCAGACGCCGTGCCAGCCCTCTTGCATAAATATCAGTATATTCTAAATTAGAAATATCTTATTTTCCTGAGGCGTGCGTATGACCCGTGTGGAACTCGATCTGGAGTTATTTGAAAAGAAGGCGACCGAGGTCGCGGATATCCTGCGAGCGCTCGCCAACGAGCGCCGTCTGATGATCCTGTGCAAGCTCGTGGAGTGGGGCGAGGCCAATGTGACCTCCCTGAACGAAGCGGTGAGTCTGTCGCAGTCGGCCCTGTCGCAGCATCTGGCCAAGATGCGGGATGAGGGCATCGTCACCACCCGGCGCGAGAGCCAGACGATCTGGTACCGCATCGCCGACCCCCGCATCGAGCAGCTCTTCGGCATGCTCTATGAGCTGTATTGCAAGCCGGCCAAGACCAACAAGTCCCGCTGATCGGAGTTGATCATGGACAACTTCACTCCCGTCTCCGCTCTCATCGGCGGTCTTCTGATCGGCGCATCCGCCGCTCTGTTCTTGGTGTTGAACGGACGGATCGCGGGCATCAGCGGCATCCTCGGCGGCCTAATCCCGCCCGAGCGCGGCCAAGCCGGTTGGCGCCTCGCCTTTTTGGCCGGGATGTTCATCGCGCCGCTGGCCTATGTCGCGTCGGGCGGGTCGCTGCCAGCCATTAAGCTCGATGCCTCGTTGTCGCTTCTGGTCGTCGCAGGCCTGATCGTCGGCTTCGGCACGCGTCTGGGGGCAGGCTGCACCAGCGGCCACGGCGTCTGCGGCATCGGCCGGGGCTCGCCGCGTTCCATCGTGGCGACGCTCGTCTTCATGGCTACTGCCATCGCCACGGTTTTCCTCGCCCGTCACGTCATCGGGATGTGAGCCATGCCCCTGATCGTTTCCGCCTTCGCGTCCGGCCTGCTGTTCGGCCTTGGGCTGATCGTTTCGCAGATGGTCAACGCAGCCAAGGTGCTCGGCTTCCTTGACATCTTCGGCAACTGGGACCCGAGCCTCGCCCTGGTCATGGGCGGCGCCGTTGTGGTGTCGGCGCTGGGCTATCTTGTCGCCAAGCGCCGCGGCGTGCCCGTGCTGGCGCCGCGGCTGGAGATCCCGACCCGGCGCGACCTCGACCCGCGCCTGATCGGCGGTGCCGCCCTGTTCGGCATCGGCTGGGGCCTGGTCGGCCTGTGCCCCGGGCCGGCCCTGGTCGGCCTGACCTTCGGCCCGTGGCAGGTGTTCGTCTTCGTCGTTGCCATGATCGCCGGCATGGCAGTCTTCCGCCTCGTGCCCGCCGATTGGCCGCAGGTCACCTTCCGCCGCGAAGCCCCCCGCATGGATGGCTGAGGCTCAAGCCCGCCAACCCGGATCTCAAACACTGCGTCATTCCCTGAGAACAGGAGCACGCGTTATGTCTGCTCAGACCTCGTCACCCTTGCACGGCCGCCCCATCGTGAAGGGCTTCTACGAGAAGCGCACCGGCAGCGTGCAGTACGTGGTCGCCGATCCTGAGACGAAGCAATGCGCGATCATCGACCCGGTGCTCGACTTCGACCCGAAGTCCGGCGCGACCGCCACGATCCAGGCCGACGAGCTCCTCGCCCACATCGAGCGTGAAGGCTACACCCTCGAATGGATCCTCGACACGCATCCTCATGCCGACCACATCTCGGTTGCAGGCTACCTCACGGACAGGACCGGCGTACCCACCGCCATCGGCGAGAAGGTGGTCGAGGTGCAGAAGCTCTGGAAGGGCCTCTACAAATGGCCCGACAGTTTTCCGACGGACGGTTCGCAGTGGGACAGGCTGTTTGCCGACGGCGAGCGGTTCAAAATCGGCAACCTGTACGTGGAGGTGATGTTCACCCCCGGCCACACGCTGGCATCCATCGCTTACGTGATCGGTGACGCCGCCTTCATTCACGACACACTCTTCATGCCCGACAGCGGCACAGCCCGCGCCGACTTCCCCGGGGGCTCCGCCAAGGCGCTGTGGCAGAGCATCCAGCGCATCATGGCCTTGCCGGACGCCACCCGCCTGTTCACCGGGCACGACTACCAGCCCGGCGGGCGCGAGGCGCAGTGGGAGAGCACGGTCGGGCAGCAGCGGCGCGAGAACAAACACTTGGTGAAGGCGAAGACGGAAGAGGACTTCGTCGCACTCCGCGAGGCGCGCGACCGCGAGCTGCCGATGCCCAAGCTCATTCTGCATTCGCTGCGGGTCAACATCCGCGGCGGCCGCCTGCCGGCACCGGAGAGCAACGGCAAGCGCTACCTCAAGATCCCCCTCGACGCGCTCGACGGCGCCCCCTGGGACGAGTGAAGGAGACGATCATGACGAAGTCGGCAAAGGACCTCGTGGCCGAGGCCAACCAGACGGTCGAAACTCTGTCGGCCGAGGACGCCGTGAAGCTCGTGGGCGGCCCCGGCGTGGTGCTGGTGGACGTCAGGGAAGGCGAGGAGCTGCAGAAGACCGGCAAGGTGCAGGGCGCGGTGCATGTGCCCCGCGGCTTCCTGGAATTCCAGGCCGATCCGGCCAGCGCCTCGCACAAGCCGGAACTGGGCGGCGGCAAGCGCCTGGTGCTCTATTGTGGCTCCGGCAGCCGTTCGGCGCTCGCGGCAAAGACCCTAAAGGAGATGGGCATCGGGAACGTGGCGCATGTGGCGGGCGGCTTTGCGGCCCTCCAGCGGGCGGGCGCGCCCATCGAAGAGGGCCGCTGAGCCACACTGACCGGTCGCTCAGCCCCGGTGCTCGCGCACCTGGTGGGCGATGCGGTTGAGATGATGGTCGTGGATCCCGAAGCCTTCCAATCCATGGATGGTGTCGAAGAGGTAGTCCCGGCAGGAGCCGAGCGCCCCGCAGGCGGTGGCGATCACCCGGGCCGTATCGGCCTCCGAGGCGGACCGGACATAGTTCGGGGCCTTGCGGTTGATCGTGAAAGCGATGCCGAACGTGTCTTCAGGCAGGTCGGGGCCGTGCAGCCTGACCCAGCGCGGCACATAGGCGCCCGTCACCATCTCGCGCCGCCAGACCAGTTCCAGCTCGGCCTCCGCCTCGGCTCGGGCGATGCGGAAGGCCACGCCCCGGCAGGAGCCGCCGCGGTCGAGCCCAAGCACCAGGCCGGGGGCCTCCGGGGTGCCGCGCCCGATGGGCGTGGACAGGCAGAACTCGTGGTGCCAGCCCCGGATCAGGACCGGCTTCTGCTCGACATGATGGAAGGCCGGGTTCCAGATCAGGGAGCCATAGCCGAACAGCCAGACATCGCCCGGCGCGGGCTGCGCGGCCAGGGTCGCCTGGAGGGATGCATGCCGCTCGGCATCGCTCAGCACGGGCAGATTGGTCCCGGAGCGGGCGATCATCTCATGCACGAAGCCATCCCGGAGGGTTTCCCGGATCAGGCGATGAGACCGCTTCGGCGCGGCAGATCCTTCCATTCCAATCTCCACTGGGTCGGCACTCACGTGGCCGTGGGGGCCGGTTCCCTTCGGCTCTCTGCATGCCATCGGCCGGTATGTAAGTCTTGGGGGGCTGGGATGTTCATGCCGCCGGCGCATGGCAGTGTCACGCATGGTGCGCCGGCTCGAACAAGTGACGCCCGGTCGACCGTCGGGGAGTTATTGGGGCGCGAACGGGTTCCTGAAACCGCCAGCCCGCGCCGGCGCCTTGGGCGGGTGGTGCTTGGCGAGGTAGTCGAGGATCAGGTCGCGGTCGGCGCCCTGGATGTCAGGCATGCTGTGCCGCTCCGTCATCCAGGTCATCGTCTCGTCCCATCTGTCCCGCGTCATGCCCTGGTTCGACACCAGCCTGTAGCCGTGGCACGCAGTGCACAGGCCGAACGTCTCCTCGCGGCCCGGCCCTTCCGGCAGGTCCTCAACCTGCTCGTCCTTGGGCGTAAAGGCGGGTGCAGGCCCCTGCTGAGCCTGCGCGGGAATGAAAGAGGCCGATGCCGCCAGGGCAAGCATCGGCAGCCAGGGAAACAGACGCACGATCAATGCCCCTCAACCTACCAGGACGGCCACGCGGTGCATGGTGTTGCCGCCATAGCCCTGCGGGTTCCAGTTATGGGCGACGGGCGGCTGCATCCGGCCGTTCGTGTCCGTGGCGCGTGTCCAGATCTCATAATAGCCGTCCGACGGCAGTTGCAGGGTCGCCGTCCACCGGTTCCAGTCGTAGCGGTTGCGGGGCGGGGCCAGCGTCGCCTGCGTCCAGGTCTGGCCCGCATCCGTGGAGACGTCGACGCGGCTCACTGTGAGATCGCCGGCCCAGGCGGCGCCGCGCAGGGCCACCTCCCGCGTGCCGGCCGGCAGCCTCGTGCCGTTGGCCGGGCTGGTGATGATGCTGCGCACCGGCATGGATTCGAGGATGCGGAAGTCCTTCTCGTCCGCCTTCCCGCCCGGCACCATGGGCGTGTTCGGCACCCGGTAGGAGGTGCCGGTCATGCCCTGGCCGTCATGCTCGCGGTCCCGGATCGTGATCCGCGTCAGCCACTTGTGCGACAGCGATCCCGGCCAGCCGGGGATAACCAGCCGCAGCGGCCCGCCATGGATGGTGGGCAAGGGCTCGCCGTTCATGGCGTAGACGATCAGGCTGTGCGGCTCCATTGCCTTGGCAATGGGCATGCCGCGGGAGAGCGAGTCCTTGGTCGTGTCACCCGACAGGTGCGGGTCGGCGCCATAATGGGCGGTGTACTTCGCTGTGTCCTTCAGCCCCGCGGCCTGGAGCACCTCGGTGAGCGGGATGCCGGTCCACTCGGCACAGCCCGCGCCACCGTTGGTCCATTGGTTGCCTCTGGCCTGCGGCTGGAAGAAGGAGCGGCCATTGCCGCCGCATTCGAGCACCATGCGGTAGGTCTTGGGCTGGAAGCGGGATTTCAGCTCGGCCAGCGTCAGCTCAAGCCTGTTGTTCACCTCGCCGTCGACGGTGAGCTTCCAGGCATCCGGGTTCGCCGCCGGCTCGGGGATCTGACCGTTGTTGCGGATGAAGAACTTCGAGATAGGGGTGGTCTCGTCATCGAGCAGGTGCTCGGGCGTCTCGGCGACCAGCGGCCGCTCCCCGAGTACGACGAGACCCTTCTCCTTGCCGGGATAGTCGAGGGCCTGCGGCCCTGAAGGCTGGGCAGGAGCACCCGATGCGGGAGCCCCCTGTGCCATAGCTTCCGGAATGATTGAGCCTGACAGGTTGGAGGAGAGGGGCGCAACGGTGGCCCCGAGGCCCACGAGGCTGACGCTGCCGAGGAAGCTGCGGCGGCTAACTCCTCCAGGCTCCTGAGGCTCCGGGTTATTGATGGGTGGTTCTTGGGGCGACCGCTTGATTTCGCGTGTCATGGCGTTCCTCCACATGCCCCCGTCGCGCCAGGCCCGTGGCCGCAGCGTCGTTTGCCGCATGGTAGGACACCAAGCTTAGCCTGTGAAGACAAGGCGGCAGTGCAGGGCCGTGCTGATCCCGGTCGATCCCTGTAGCCGTTTCATCGACATCTGCTAGAGGAAGCATCTGATCCCATCCAAGAACCGGGAGAACAACCCCGGCGAGGACATCCCCTTGGCCCTTGTTGCTCTCGGCACATCGTTCTGCATCGCGCTGGCAACGCTTATCTCCGCCGAGGTGGTGAAGGCGGTCGGCGGCCCCATGGCGCTGTCGCGCTGGCGCATGCTCATCGGCTTTCTCATGCTGGCCCTTATCGCAACAGCCGTTGGACGTTGGAGCAGCCTGACGGGCAGCCACCTCCCGCTGATCGTGCTGTCGAGCCTTGTGGCCATCGTCGTGGCGGACCCGGCGCTGAACGCGGGCATCGCCCTCATCGGAGCGCGGCGGACTGGGCTGATCTTTTCGCTGAGCGCGCCTTTCGCCGCGGGGTTGGGATTTTTGGTTCTCGGGGAGACGCTGGGCCCGAGCCAGCTGGTCGGCTGCGCCCTGGTAGCGGGAGGGATTGCCTTCGCCGTCGGCTTCAGCCGCAGGCCGGCGACTTCAGGCACCGGGTCGGACCGGAACGCATCCGTCCATGCCGAGGTCCGGCTGTCGGCCGCGGGCGTGCTGCTGGCCGTGCTCGCCGCCTTCGGCCAAGCGGTGGGTATCCTCTCCATGCGGCCCGTGATGCTCGACAACCCGGATCCGTTTGCGGTGATGGCGGCCCGCGGGCTCGTGGCCGTCGTTGTCCTTTGGGCTTGGCACCTTGCGTCCCCGAAGACGTGGAAGACCGGCATCGCCGTGCCGGACCGAAAAACCCTGGCCCGGGTCTCGCTTGGGGTCTTCATCGGCTACGTGGTTGGGATGTCGATGCTCATGGTGGCCCTGACCGGCACCAGCGTGGCCGTCGCCTCGACCCTCTCCTCGATGGCGCCGGTCGCCATTCTGCCGATGCTGTGGCTGCGCACAGGCACCAGGCTCGCGTGGCAGGCCTGGTGCGGCGCGTTCGTGACGGTTCTTGGCACCGCCGTCCTGTTCTGGCGTTAGAGGGCTCGGAGGGGCAGGAACGGCCGCCCGCCCTTCACTAAAGACATCAATCAAACAGGTTCAGGACGATCAGGTACTGGACGACCGCTTGTTCGAGGTGGCCTCCAGCTGGGGCCGCAAGGCCTCCAGGTTGTAACCAGCCTCCGATATCGTCTTCAGGATCTCGCTGGCCGAGAGGCGGTCGCTGGCCGCCAGCGCCCACAGGGTCGTTGAGCGCGTCCCTGTGCGGCAGAAGGCCAGCGCTGGCTTCGCGGCCCCGCCGAGGGCCGTGCGAAACGCCTCGACCTGATTGTTGGAGATCTGGCCGGAGACGGCCGGGATGGGTTGGTACGCGAGGCCCAGGCGCTTCGCGGCAGCCGCAAGCTCATCGCTTCGGGGCTGATCCGGCGCCTCCCCGTCGGGACGGTTGTTGATGATGGTCTTGAAGCCCGCCGCCGCGGCCTGCTCAAAATCCTGTTCGGTCAGTTGATGGGCGACCGAGATGTTGGGCGTCAGCTTGGTGACCTTCACGCGACGTCTCCTTTCATGGGGTTGAGAACTGCCGGACCCAATTCTGCAGGGTGGACAGATTGGCCAGCCCCGCCTGCCGGGCGACAACGGAGCCTTTCTTGAGGACAAAAAGGGCCGGAATGCCCTGAACGCCAAGCCGCCCGGCCAGTTCCGGCTCGTTGTCCACGTTGATCTTGACGAAGCGGGCCTTCGGTTCGAGCTCCTTCGCCGCCCAGAAATCGGCGATCACCGGAATGTCGCTGCGCTCGGCGTGACGCTGGAAGCGAACGCCGCTAAGCTCGATGGGATGACCCTCAAAGAGCTTCGCCTTGCAGCTGCCGCAGACCGCCTGCGACGCAGGCCGGTCCCGCGGCACGCGATTGACTGCATCGCAGCGGGGGCAAACCACATGAAACGACTTCGACATGGACCACCTCAAATCTTTTTACCTCAGAGCAGGTTGAGGCTGCGCACCAGCATGTAGACCGCCACAACAAAGATCAGGCCAGCGAACACCGTATTCAGTGCACCTTTCCTGCCCGCAAGCAGCTTGGCGGAGCGCGTACCGAGCAGGCCACCCAAGACGCCGCCGGCAATGAACAACGCCGCCAGGGGCCAGTCGATCAGGCCCGACAGGGCATAGTTCGACGCCGTGGTCAGCCCAAAGGCCGACACCGCCACGAGGGACGAACCGACGGCATTGAGGATCGGCATGCCGGTCGCCATGATCAGCCCCGGCACGATCAGGAAGCCGCCGCCGATGCCGAAGAACCCCGACAGGGCGCCTGTCGCTAGGCCGATGCCGACGAGCTTCGGGAAGTTGTCCCGCCCGAGCTTAACCGACGCGTTGCCCTCGCCGGAGCGCTTTCGTAGCATTAGAGCGCCGACGATCATCATCAGCACGGCGAACAGCGCGAGCAGCTTCTGCCCGTCCATCATCTTGCCGAGCGTCGAGCCGCCGAACGCGCCGATCACGCCTGAGACGGCAAAGACCAGGGCGCAGCGCCATTTGACGGTTCCGCCACGGGCATGGCTGCCGAGGTTGGCCAGGGCATTCACCGCCACCGCAACCGCGCTCGTGCCGATGGCCACATGGGGGTTGGTCACACCGACCAGATAGACGAGCAGCGGCACCGCCAGGATTGAGCCGCCGCCGCCCACGAGGCCAAGCGTGAAGCCGACGAGCGAGCCCGAGGCAAGGCCAAGGGCGCTCTGGGTGAGCGACAAATCCATCATGATCTCCTGCTAGAGCCGCTGCACGGGTTGTTAAATGCGTCAGGCGTGCTTGGGTTGGGCATAGGCGGCCCGGTTCCAGGGGGCCCTCTTCAGGATCCGGGCCATGCCGCAGAACCCGGTGATGCCCGCCATCGTCAAGCCGGCGCCGACGAACGCCGGGATGGCAAAGAACCAGGGCGACACGAACAGGCCCAGCATCGTGCCGAGGAAGGCCATGCTGCCGGCCCCGATCTGCACCTGGCGCTGAAGTTCAAGCGGCTGACGGCGGTCGACGGCCACCGTCAGGCCCGCCTTCTTCCAGGCGTCGATCCCGCCCTCAACGATGAAGGCCTCGCAGGCGTTGCCGACCTTGGCGGCAAGGCGGGCCGCGTTGCCTTGGGTCCGGGCGCCACTCCTGCAGTGGAAGATCACCCGCTGGCCTTCGGACAGGGCGAGGTCCGTCCGGTCCAGCCGGGACAGGGGTGCCAAACGAGCGCCAGGGATCTTCTCCCGGGCATGCTCGTCGGCCTCGCGGATGTCGACGAGAAGGGCGCCTTGGTCGAGCAGGCGTTTGGCTTCGATGGGGCTGAGGGTGGCAAGCGGCATGGCGGGTCTCCGATGTGGGGCAGCCTTGAAGACAGCCCGCGCTTCTATTAGGTATTGCTTATTTAGTGATTGCTTATATATTGTCAACCACAACGGCAACGAACCATTGAGGAGGTTCAGACCATGTCAGGCCAACCCATCATCCGGGCGTTCTTCGACGAGCCCACCAACACCGTCAGCTACCTCGTGGCGGATCCGGCGACCAAGAAGGCGGCGATCATCGATCCGGTGTTCGACTACGACCACAACTCGGGCACGGTCGACACGCGCTCGGTCGAGGCGATGCTCAGGGCGGCAGAGGAGGCGGGCTACACCGTCGAATGGGCGCTGGAGACCCACGCCCATGCCGACCATCTGTCGGGTGCGCCCTACATCAAGGCAAAGACCGGTGCGAAGATCGGTATCGGCGAGCACATCAAGGACGTGCAGAAGATCTTCCGTCCGATCTTCAACGCCACCGACCTCAACCCGGATGGCAGCGACTTCGACCACCTGTTCAGGGACGGTGAGCACTTTACCATCGGCGAGCTCGACGTGGAGGTGCTGCACACGCCCGGCCACACCCCGGCCGACATCTCGTACAAGGTCGAGGATGCGGTGTTCGTCGGCGACACGATGTTCATGCCCGACTACGGCACCGCCCGCGCCGACTTCCCCGGTGGCGACGCCCACAAGCTCTATCACTCAATTAAACGTCTGCTGGCGCTTCCGCCCGAGACGCGGCTGTTCATGTGCCACGACTACAAGGCGCCCGGACGCGACACCTATGCGTGGGAGACCACGGTCGCTGAGGGGAGGAACAATGTGCATCTGAAGGACGGCGTCACGGAGGAGGAGTTCGTGGCCATGCGCACGGCCCGCGACGCGAAGCTCGCGGCGCCACGTCTCCTGCTGCCCTCGATCCAGACCAACATCCGCGCCGGCAAGTTCCCGCCTGCGGAGGCAAACGGTGTCCGCTACCTGATGATCCCGGTGAAGCTGAAGGGCGGGGCCGAGGACGTCGTATAATAAGAGGAGCCCCGGCCTTGGCGACGGCCGGGGCCAGTCACCCACTGAGATCAAACCTTGAGGGTATGACCATGTCAGGCACACGGCAGGAGCATTGGGACAAGGTCTTCGCAACCAAGCTGGAGGAGGCGGTCAGCTGGTTCCAGGCCGTGCCGGAAACCTCCTTGCGTCTGATCCGAGCGTGCGGTCTTCCGAAGGAAGCGGTTATCCTCGATGTCGGAGCCGGGTCATCCCGCCTGGCGGACACCCTCCTGGCCGAAGGGTACTCCAACATAGCCTTGTTGGACGTCGCGGCCGCCGCCCTGGAGCGGACCAGAGCGCGCCTTGGCGGCAAAGGGCGCTCGGTTCGCTTCATTGTCGCCGACATTGCGGCTTGGCGCCCCGACGTCGCCGTTGACCTCTGGCACGACCGGGCGGTCCTGCATTTCCTGACGGAGCCGCGGGACCGGGCAGCTTACGCAGATGCGCTTCGCCAAGCGGTGAAACCCGGCGGCTACGTGCTGATTTCGGGCTTTGCGCCGACCGGGCCCGAGCAGTGCAGCGGTCTGCCAATTCTGCGGGTGGACCCGGGCGCGATTGCAACCCTTCTCGGACCTGGCTTTGATCTTCTGGATGCTTTCGAGGAGGACCATCAGACTCCGTCTGGCAGTCAACAGAGGTTCGTGTTTACCCGGTTTCAACGGCATCCTCCGCTGGGCAGGGTCGCCTGAGCCTGGAAGCTAACTTGCCGCCGACCTGATTGCCCGGACTCGATGATGTGCTCCCCGGATGGGGCGATGCCGCCGCCTCCAGAAAGGTCGCGACGATGCGCTCACGAGGCACCACCCGGTATCGGTGCGGCCAGCCGCAGGATCCGCATGGCCGCGAACTCTGCGGGGCGGAACTCCTCTCGGTCGCCGATCAAGGCAGGGCGTACGATGGTCAGGAATGGGAACCTGACGCCCGTATCGCCTCCTCCACCTCACCTTTGACCCGGTTGTAGAAGAGGCGCGAGCGGCAGTGGCCCCGTTGCGGAGTTCAACCAAGGTACGCGCATCATGCTGCCAAGCGAGCCACGCGATGGCCAGCGAATACTCGTGGGCGCCCGGCAGAAGGCCTCCTGTGAGACTGCCTGGCAGATTGTGATGCCGGCCAAGATGCAGAGCGATCCATTGAGGACCCAGGAGGCCCGTCGGTTGCGTCGCAAATTCTGAGCAGGACGAAAGGGGAGCTAAAGTTCTCTGAAGCGCTCATGCGGCGAGCAGGTCGAACTGCTCCGCAAGTGACAGGTTCAAATTGCAGGCGTACTTCGCCTGTCCTTTCCGCATCATGTGGACCATTTCGATCCCGTCGAGGATGACGCGGGCAGTGGCAAGAGACTTGAAACCAAGCATGGGTCTGACCCGCCGCTTGATGGCACGGTGGTCCTGCTCAATGCGATTATTCAAGTAGGCGCTTTGCCGGATCCGGATCGGCTTGATCCGACCTCTTGACCAATCCTGCAGACGGCCTTCGGCATCACACGACAGGATCGCCTCGCGGTTGGTCTGACTGCCATCGATCACAATCCTCTCAGGTCGGCCATGCCGCTTGAGGGCCTTTTGCAGAAACCGTTTGGCCGCAGCCAGATTGCGCCGCTCGCTGAACCAGAACTCGACGGTGTCGCCGTTGCTGTCGACAGCGCGGTAGAGATAGCGCCACTGGCCCCGGACTTTGATATATGTCTCGTCGACATGCCACTTGGCGGTGACGGTTCGCTTTCGCTGATTGAACCGCTTCAGCAGTTCGGGTGAGTACCGGATGACCCAGCGATGCACCGTCGCATGGTCGACGGAGATGCCTCGCTCAGCCATCATCTCTTCCAGATTCCGGAGACTGAGATTGTAGGCCAAATACCACCGCACACAGAGTAGGATCACGGATTGATCAAAATGCCTGCCCTTGAACATGCTACCCTCCGTCGCTGAACCGGGAGAGCAGTAGCTGAAACTCTGAAACAAACGGTTTGCGACGGAACCGGTCAGACTGCCTCGCTGACGCAGACTGGCGTCGTACTTGGCCCAGTTTGTCACCCGGTATCGCTGCTTGGGGATGCGGTGACGGCGAGCGGCATTGGCCTTGAAGGGCATGGCAGATGTCCGACAGGAGGGGCACGGTCCTCCTATGTCGCCCGGTTCCGGTTACGAACTCGCCTATTCGTGCAACAACGCGAATCACTGATGAAGCCGGGATCAAGGCCGTGTGACTCACCGGAAGTGTCGTAATACAAGATTCCAGTTGAGAAGTAGTTCCTGTCCATGCCACAAAGCCCTATTCACGCGGGGGCGAGAACGTGGCGGTACTGCTGTATCAGTTGGCTATTGTCGTGACATTGGTCCTCACACGGGTTGTGGCTCCGGCCCGACTTTCAACAGCCGCCCTGATCTGGACTGTCCTGACGCTACTCAACCTGTTTTGGCCACCGCTGATAATTTTGCAATTGCTCGTGATCTGGGGCACTTTCGCCCTGCTAGGTGGACTCAGGCGCAACTCGGATAACGGCGGCTCGCAATCCGGGCAGCCGAAGAGTAAAGACTCAAGCGCCTCTGCCATCCAGGCATCGCATGATGGAAACAATCCTGTCTCCGTCTTGGACCGCATCAATACCGCAGCGAATGCCACCTCTCGTTCTGTCGAATCCGCTGCATCCGGCCTTGACCTTCTGGATAAGAATATCGAGGAGGCCAAGGCCAAACAGATCGCGCGTCAAAAGATTGAAGAAGCGGTCTATATCAGGGAACTCCATGAAAATGCCGCTGAGGAAGAGGCGCAGCGCCAGAAAGCTCTTGAGAAAAGGCTGTCAGCCGATCCTGAATTGAAGCAGTTGTACATCGAAAACTACAACCGGCTGCAACCCGTTATGCAGCAATTCAACGAACGGCATGTCCAGAACAAGCTCGATGCGCCGTCTCCACCCGTATCATCACCCCGCCCACGCGAGGTCCGATTAACAGAGCAAGGTAGGGCGCTTGCCGCATTATTATTAAGCAAGCAACAGCCCCAGCCACCGGCTGCAACAGGTTCGTCGAATGCGACTGTCGGTTTGCCTGCCCAAGCGGGAGAAAGCTCGTCTCGGCCGGACGTAGAAAGGCAAGAAATAATGGAAGCCGCAATCGCGCTGAAGATTCCTTTGCTCTTGCATTTTACCCGTGCTCGTAACTTGGAATCTATCTTCAAGCATGGCTTGTGCTCAAACGCCACGTCCCGGGTACTGGGTATCAAGCCCCATACAAATGACCCACTCCGCCTCGATGGTCATACGGATGCGATCTCGTTGTCGATCTCGTTTCCCAATTACAAAATGTTTTACAAGTATCGGCAGGAGGAGCCCAATGAGGATTGGGCGGTCCTAGTGATAGGACCAGGCATACTTTGGCAGAAGAAATGCGCCTTTTGCCAGCGCAATGCCGCCGATCACCGTATCCGACAGCGGTCGGCCTTCGATCTCATGAATGCTGATGCGCTTCGCGGCATGTTCGAGGAATTGGAAGGCATTCCCTCACGCCAGGAACAAAGATTGGAGGGGCATGATCCCACCGATCCCCAAGCCGAAGTCCTAGTCTTTGAAACCATAGAGCCGGACTTGCTTGAATATGTCGCGTTCGAGAGTGATGAGATCATGAGCAAGTATTCTCATCTGATGGACAATCGACGGATGTGGCGTGTTGGTTCCAAGAACAGAGGAATCTTCGCAAGTCGAAGCTTTGTGCGAAAGGCATACAATTAATCAAATGGCACAGCGCCCCCTCTTTATTCCCAATTTCGACGGCGGCACGTTGGTACGCACCGAACGCGTCACGTTCGAATGGTTCCCAGGGATGCACTTTTCCCAGAAGCAGCGTTCGATTGACTCCCTGCACGCCTCCGCGATGAAGTTGAAGGGTATCGAGAGGGTGCTTGAGGTGTCCAGCAAGTCGAGGGAAACGTTGGGAATCGATCTCAGCGCCTTCAATCTCAGGTTCGCAACGCCCGACCAGTTCATGGAACTCAGCGTGGAATGCGCCTTCCAAGGCAGTAAGGTATTCGAGAAGGGTGGTCCTTTTACGGACCTCTACCGGAAGACATCCCGTGAAGCGAAGAAGGACGACCGTATCCGGTCGTCTGGGCGACTGACCGGCTTCCGGTTCGTGGACGTGGACTGGCCCCTTGAGCCTCAGACGGCATTTTATGACTGGCTTTACATTCGCGCACTGACGCAGAACCCGGAACTGGCCGAGAGCGTTCTCGATTACTCGGCGTTCACCGATATTGAGTTCAATCCAGAGAAGTCGATCAACTGCCAAGCTTACGCGGTCGCGCTATACGTCTCCCTGCACAAGCGCAGGCTCCTGAAAGAGGTCACAGACCACAGGGAGGCTTTCCTTGAACTAATCCGGGGTCGTCCTATCAGCAACGCTAGACAGAACGAAGACAGGCAAGGACTCCTCCTTTAATTTCCTAGGCCGTAGACTCATAACTGCGGATCCAGATGCGGGCTGAGACCAGCTTGATGGCAGCCAGGAAGTTTTCCGGGTTCTTATCGTATCGGGTGGCGATGCCGCGGAACTGTTTAAGCTTGTTGAAGAAGCGCTCCACCAGATTTCTGTAGCGATACAGAAAGGTGCTGAAGACGAACGAGCCCTTGCGGTTGCTCTTGGGCGGGATGTTGGCCCAGACGTCTTGTTCCCGGGCCTGATCGCGAATGGCGTTGCTGTCGTAAGGCTTGTCGGCCAACAGGGTGGCGCCCGGCTTCAAGTTGGCCAACAACTCCTCGGCGGCGGTGCCGTCATGCGCCTGTCCCGGCGTGAGAGAGATCCGGATCGGGCGTCCTTCGGCATCCACCAGCGCGTGGATCTTGGTGGTCAGGCCGCCACGGGAACGTCCCATGCCACCATCTTGATCCCCTTTTACCCGAAGCACCATGCTGGTGGACGCGCACACAGGAGTTGTCGATCATGATCAGGTCACCGTCGTAAGCGGCCGAGACCGTATCCAGAATGCGGTCCCACACGGCGGCCTCGCGCCAACGCACGAAACGATTGTAGCAAGTGGTGGGAGGCCCATACCGCTCGGGGATGTCGCGCCAGGGCGAGCCGGTGCGAAAGCGCCAGAGAATGCCGTTGAGCACCCGGCGGTCGTTCACCCGCGGCACGCCGCGCGGCTTGTTGGGCAGCAGCGGCTCGATCACCTTCCACTCGAAGTCAGTCAGCTCATGACGGCGCATCAGATCCTCCCGAAACTGCGAGGTGAATCATCAACTCACTGCAAAGAAAAGATCTTTTATGGGTTCACGACCTAGATAATACCCAAGTGAAAAGTTCTGATCCGCAGGCGTGGCGCGTTTGGGCAGGGCATCGCGGATCGGGTACCAAGTGTTAGATTTTAATCACTAGTACGACGCCTGGAGCCAGTGTGGTGACAAGGAAGATGAGCCCTGGTCCTGTGGCGGAAACAATTTACCGCGAGCGGGCTCCAGACCACCGATAGCGAGTTGTCCGGGGCATTGTGGGTTCAGGCCACCAATGATCGACGATACGCCGCTTCAGGGCACCAGGGCGAGCACATACCGGGGGGAATCAATCGCGATGTGATGGAGGAGCGAGCGGTTTTGTTTCTTTACTCAATTCCGCCCAGAACCCTTGGTCCACGCTCCCAGCAACTTTGACGCCACCTCCGGGCTGCTGCACTCCACATCAACCGAATGGCCTGGGAATCTTGGGGCGAGCGCCCACTTTCCAGTCATCGTTGTAGGGCCGTGGGGGTGCAGGAGAATTTCCAGGCGATCCCATTCGTGGGGCAGCACATATAGCGTAGCGGTCGAAAGCCTCCTTTGCGGGTTTGGGTCTGGGGTGGCGACAATCTCTTGATAGCGCATGATGGCCTCGGCTGAATTAGTTTCCGAGGTATTTATCCTGCTCTTGGCCTGCCTTACCCACTTGCGCTACGGCAAGCCCTGATTGTTCATGTTCGAACCGCTGAGAACGGCACCTGAATGACCGACCTCCACCAGCAGATCGCCGACCTTGAAGCTGAAGTAGACAACCTGTCGGATGCAGCAGAGCGTTGYCGGAAAACAATGATCCTGGCAAAGATCGCGACTGGAGTGGGCATCCTTCTGGTCGGGGCGTCTCTCACAGGCTTGATGCGGTCTGATCCAGTCCTCGTCGTCACCGGGATTGCCGCCACACTCGCCGGGATCAGCCTTCTTGGAACAAGCCGGGGTTCCCTGGATCAAATCACTGGAAGGATCAGCGCATACGAGGCCCGCCGTGCCGAGTTAATTAACGGAATGGACCTCCACGTGATCGAAAACGACTAAGTGACTATGGCCCCATACGACAGTGACGCGGAGGCCCAGTCCTCCGCGATCAAGGTGCCGATAGCCATTGTCGCAGCTTGGTCCAGCGCCGCTTCATGTTTCCACCTCGAACTGCCATGGCCACAGCTTTCTTCTGGCCGACCAGTACAACCAGACGCTTGCCTCGGGTCACACCGGTATAGAGCAGATTGCGCGCGAGCATGGTGTAGTGCTGTGTCACGACAGGGATAATGACGGCGGGATACTCTGAGCCTTGCGATTTATGGATGGTTGTCGCGTAAGCGGGCACCAGGGTGTCGAGTTCACCATATGGGTAGGAAACCTCCCGCCCGTCGAAGGCGGCGATCAGTGCCCCTTCCTCGTCATCTAGCCGAACCACCATGCCAAGATCGCCATTGAACACCTCCCGGTCATAGTCATTCTGTGTTTCCATCACCCGATCCCCCTGCGAAAACCGCCAGCCGAACCGTTCTACGGTGGCTGGAGGATCAGGGTTAAGCACACGCTGGAGTTCAATGTTGAGATTGCGGGCGCCGAGCACGCCCCGGTTCATGGGACAGAGCACCTGAATGTCCTTGATCGGATCAAGCCCGAACCGCTTTGGCATCCGCTCCCTGACCATCTCGATGATCTTGCCGACACCTTGTTCCGGCTCGCTAATGCCGATGAAGTAGAAATCGCTTTCCTCTCCGGATTGCGGTGGTTCGGGCATCCGCCCGTGGTTGATCCGGTGGGCATTGACGACGATCCGGCTTTCCGCCGCCTGCCGGAACACCTCCGTCAGCCGGGCTACCGGAACACGTTCTGAGGCTATGATATCGGCCAGGACCTGCCCCGGCCCAACCGAAGGCAACTGGTCCACAGCGCCGACCAAGAGAAGACCAGCATGGGATGGTATGGCCTTGGTGAGTGCATTCATCAGCGGCACATCGACCATTGAGGTTTCGTCCACGACAAGGAGATCACAGTCGAGCGGGTTCTCCTCGTTACGCGAGAAGCCGCCGTGCTTGGGGTCGATCTCAAGGAGCCGGTGGACCGTCTTGGCCTCAATGCCAGTCTGCTCCGTCATACGTTTGGCGGCGCGACCTGTTGGAGCCGTCAGCATCACCTTTACGCCCTTGGCCACCAAGAGCCGGAGAATCGTGTCCAAAAGGGTCGTCTTGCCGACGCCGGGACCGCCAGTCACCACCGCCACCTTCGACGGCAGCACCCGCCCCAGAGCCTCACGCTGCGAAGTCGCCAGGGTCTTGCCCGTGCGGCCTTCGACCCAGGGAATGGCTTTGTCGAGGTCGATTTCCGGCCATGGCGGTAGGCCGGAGGCCCGCTCGATCAGCCTGGACGCAACTGCCTGCTCAGCCAAGTGCAGGCCCTTGAGGAACAGGCAGGTCTCGTCGCCAATGGTGTCAGAGACGATCTCTCCCTTGGAAAGCTCCTCGACAATGGCCGTGCGGATGAGGGCCGCGTCTACATCCAGCAACTGTTCAGCCAGTCGTGTAAGGGCATCAACGGGCAAGGCGCAGTGCCCTTCGTCGGTGGCGGTCTGAAGGGCAAACGAAATTCCCGCCCGGATGCGCTGGGGCGCGGTTTTCTCCATTCCGAGCTTGGCCGCGATGGCATCGGCTGTCCTGAAGCCAATTCCCCTGATGTCACGGGCCAGCCGGTAAGGATCATCGGTCATGACCTTGATGGCCTCATAGCCATAGGTCTTGAAGATACGGACCGCGCGGGCGGTACCGACGCCATGCGCATGCAGGAAGATCATGATCTCCCGCACCGCCTTCTGCTCGGCCCAGCCTGAGACGATTCGGGCAGCCCGCATTGGACCGATGCCCGTCACCTCCATCAGCCGCTCCGGGCTGGCCTCGATAATCTCGAATGTATCCGCTCCAAAAGCGGCGACGATGCGCTTGGCCATGGCTGGGCCAATGCCCCGCATCTGGCCGGAGGCGAGATACTTCTCGATGCCTGCCGCCCCAGTAGGCGGCGTTGTGGTGAGCACATCTGCCTTGAACTGGAGCCCATGCGTGCGGTCGCTGATCCAGGCACCGCTCGCGGTGATCCATTCGCCTGCCGAGATCGAGGGGGCATGCCCGACAACTGTCACGAGGTCGCGTTTACCTCGTGCATGAACCCGCACCACGGCAAAACCACTCTCGGCATTGTGGAAGGTGACGCGCTCGACCGTCCCCGCAAGGGTCTCGGGGGCAGGTCTCTGATCGGCCTGTGGTGGTCGGAACATCTGGTTCATGCTGTCTGCCAGGAGGACTTCCCGGCCTCTTCGACTTTATCGTTGGACGGCATTGCTGACGAGGGCATCTCATCCATTCCCCTGCACCCTTCCAACCACTCAGTCTCAAGGTCGGCCTATAGGAAGTTCAAGTGCATGACAGAAGATCATGCCATACCTTGACCTTCCTCTATGTTCCATGTTTGTTCTTTTTGCGACATCGTACATGAAAGGCCAATTAGGCATGCCCCTCACAGGATCAGACCGGAAGCTCGGTGTGCTGGGTGAACCCCAGCAAGAGACAAAGGACATGAAGCGGCTGCTTGCGAAAGCAGATCAAAGGATCAGGACGCTCGAAGAAAAGGTCGCGGATCAGAAGCAGCAAATTCGTGAGCTACAGGTTCAAGCCAAACGCGAGGACGGCCTTGCTGCCGAGCGTGAGGAACTGAAAGCCGAGGTCGCTGACCTGACAAACGAAATTAGGGAACTGACCCGCGCCAACCGGGAGCAGGTGGAAAAGATCGGGGCGCTCCGGACCGAGATCGTGAAGCTCAAGGCTGGACCAAAACCTCAGTCGCCGAGCATAAGGGCCGCAGGGGCGGACCCCCGTGTGTCGCCACAGTCGGTGCTGTCCTGATGATTGGAGATGCAGGCGCATCTACGGTTCTCCCAGCGTAGCGCCTGGATAGTTTCGCTGCGACCATCCATATCGAAGGCATGGCGAAAGCATCAAAGTCCAACCCAGGCAAAACTCGGTCCAGGCGCAAATCACCTGAGCCAAACAGCCCCCGGCTGCCGATCCACATCAGCGTGGATCGGGAGGCACTTAACGCATTGGACAAGCGAGCCATCGCCGCTCAAGTCGGGATTGGTGTTGCCGCAGGCTGGCTGGCAAGCTGGCTTGTGGGTGGATCAGGGCTTCTTCAGTATGTCGTCACCGGTCTGGCAGGATCGCTGGTTGGTGGCTTTCTTCTGCAGCGCCTTGGCATTGTCTCGGCATCCGCAATCAGACCGCCAGCCGGATTGCCAGTGCAACGATTGGAGCGGTTGTAGTCGTTCTGCTGGCGCGCCTCATTAGCTAAAATCCATTGGCTTTTACTACGTTGATAGTCGTGGCTTGACGCTAGAATGGGACCGAAGGTTGACTGACCAGATGAATATCTTTGCATTGACCGGCGCGGGCATCTCCGCAGAGAGCGGTTTGGGGACCTTTCGAGACAAGGACGGGCTCTGGTCGCGTTTCGACCCAATGAAGCTCGCCACGCCAGAGGCGTTCGCTCACAATCCGAACGAGGTGCATGCCTTCTACAACATGCGTCGTCAGAACCTCCTCTCGGCAGAGCCCAACACCGCTCACCAGGCGCTTGCCCGCTTGGAGACCGGCTTGGCCGAGCGCGGCGGTAGCCTGTTTCTGTGTACGCAGAACATCGACGATCTCCACGAGCGGGCGGGCTCGCAGCGGGTCGTCCATATGCGCGGAGAACTGCTCAAAGCCCGCCGCACAGCCTGTGGCGGGACGATGCCATGGCACGAGGATTTGAGCGTCGAGGTCCCTTGCCCTTCCTGCCGTCACTCCGGAGGCTTGAGACCTTACGTGGTCTCGTTCGGCGAGATGCCCCTGGAGATGGATGCGATCTATGATGCTATCCTCGGAGCGGACCTATTCGTTGCCATCGGCACGTCGGGCTCGGTCTACCCTGCGGCAGGCTTCGTGTCGAAGGCGGGGGCACGGTATCCGGACCTGCGAGATCAATCTGGACCCCTCTGACAATGCCAGACAGTTCGATGACCGGTAGTATGGACCAGCCAGCGAGGCCGTCCCAGCTTGGGTTGAGCAAGTGCTTTCGCAAAGAACTTTGAGCAACCAAGCCGGGGTTACGCCTCCCCGCCCACCTCATCCCAAATAGTAGAATCGTCACGTTTGCGCACGGCCTGCCGAGGGGCATAGTCCTATACTCTCGTCCTACGTTCGGCGGAGGTGATCCGTGTCAGCGGAGCACCATTGTCTTAGGTATCCGCACAGTCGGCTCTCTCAATGCTGCACGCATTCACGCAAACGAAGTCCCGCAAGGTTCATGCGAACTCCCTGTCCGAGGATGAGGTCACGTCAACCTTTTTTGGTCCATTGCCGTTTATGGCAACAAGAGATGTCTGGGCGGTTGTCCAAGAACTGGAGTTCGTGGGAACGGGGGCCGGGCTTCCTTCCAGTATGCCTCATTCGCATGAGGTCCTATTCTGGAAGCGGTTCAAGAATCCTGCTCGAAAGATTTCCCACTGGCGCGCGTGTGAGCCCGATGTGGTATTCCAGTTTAGTTTCGAGAAAGATCAGATTTTAACAATCATTGTTGAGGTCAAGTGGACTGCGCGTGGAAGCAGTACCGATCAGGACGGAGTAGGTGATCAACTTGCCCGCCAATGGGTCGCCGTTCGCGGGAGCAGAAACGGCCAGCAACAGATTACAATGCACGTTTACCTCACTCAATCAGCACTTGAGGCTAGTCGAGGTCTCAACGAGACGCCAAACTGCGATGTCGTTGATTTCGATGCTGAAGACTGGTGCAAAAACGCCAAAGGATTAACTTGGGCTGATATTGGAACTCGCCTGACAAAAATTCAATCGGGGAGCGAAGGCGTGCGCCTATGGGCCACCGCCGCTTTGAAGTTCCTGAGAATTCTCAATGTCACGCCCTTCACTGGCTTCAGACACATCGACTATGCCGATCTGTCACGCGCACAGGCGTACACGTTAGGTCAGGCATCGTTTCACTGGCCCGATATCCTAACCATCGCTCCAGAACTCACCAAGTGGGGAATATCACCATGACATCGGTCGAAAAGGGGCGGGCGCTATTTCGCGCTTCACGTATCTTGGAAGACACGTGGAAGGAGGTAGAAAGCCTCGCTGAACTGTTTGAGAGGCATGTGGCCAGATTTGCGAAAGAGAATCGCCCATATGTCTTCACCAAAGCGGGGGAGGGTTCTCCTGATTTCCCCGAATGGGGTTTGTGGCACTATCAATATGACTATGAATTCCGCCGCAAGAATAAGAAGAAGCCCGACCTCTATCTTGCTCTCGATATCCGTGTTTGCTGGGATGATGCATACAAAATAACCACCACCAGCGGTAAGAGCTTCGAAGAACCAGTAATCTTCATCAAAGGAAGCTCCGTGGACGAGTGGGATTATCTTGAGCCCAATATCTCCCTAGATGAAGATGAGGACTACATGAGCCACGGAAAGTTTCTGTGGTACAAGGAAAAGGCCGACATTTACTGGCTGTACGCAGTGCCATTGTTTTCGATTACGTCAGAAGACGACCTTGATAATGAGATCGTACGGCCACTTACCTCGATACTAAAAGTAGCATCAGCGACCCCGGAGCAACTTCAGACAGTCTTTGCTGACACTCGGCATGTTCTCTCGTGGCAGAATGGTGAGAACGGCATTGCTCACATTGTAGACTAGCATCGGGTGGCGCATCCACACCTCTGTGCTTATGGAAGTGGCTTGGATAGCGGTACCTCCAAGCCACCTTGCCCCTGTGCAGGTCTGCCAAATGCATTGTAGGCCGGTCCAGTGGACAGTGTGCTCCTCTGGGTGCGTGTCAGACCAAATATAGAACGAGGCAGTTGAATTGGCGCAAGATTCATTGTAACATTTCCTGTGCGTACTGCTGGGAGATGCTATGGACCTACTCTCGATCCGACACTCTACTGCCCCTCACTCCTTCAGCGGATGGGCGCTCAATCAAGCTACAATCCTCGACACCAGCGGCTCGCGCGGCCTCCTTGCCGATATCGTCAAGGCTCCCGTTCTCAAGCGCCAAGCCGCCTTCACCGTCCTCTCCACTGTAGACCTAGACGATCCCGCACCCTTCCTGATGGGCTTGGGGGAAGAACATCGCAGTGTGGGATATGTGATCCGCGCCCGCCGTGCGACTGACCTGATTGCTGCCGCCTTCTCTACCGACACCGTGCCAAGAGGATACCTTCGAGCGTTGGCACGCATTGGCCATAAACCTTTAGCCGCACCGCACCTTTACCGCCGCCTGTTCGAGATATTCATGGACGAGAAGGATTCCCAGAAGGCGCACGCTCTCCGATACTGCGGTCCCATTGATGCGGCTCGTATCCAGATCGTGGATGTACTCGATCCTGCCTTGCTCCATCCCGAAATCGTCAAACGCGTTCGGCACGTCGGCAAAGCCCTGGAGGCAAACAGCCTTGTTCAGCTACTTAAGGACGTTTGCTCGTCAGCAGCGGACAACGCCCTTGCTTCGGGACTCCGTCAGGCGGTGGAAGCGGGCGACCTCGATGACTTTGCCCAAAAATGGATCGAGAAGGCAGATCGGTTTCCTCCTCCGCCCCTTCCACGTCAGAATGGCTTAATGCCGCTCACGACCGCTGTGGAAATGATCGAGGTTGGGCGGGAGATGAAGAATTGCCTGGGAACCAAGATCGGCGAAGTTGTCCTGGGGTTTGCTTACTACTACCGCATGGATGTCACGCCGCTGATTGGAGAAGCTGAGAGTGTCGTAATCGAGTTGAACCCGCTTTCGAATGGCACCTGGGTCGTGGCGGGTATTTCCGGGCGGAGTAACCGTGCCCCCTCTCCGGACGCAAAAGCAGTGGTGATCAATTGCCTACTGCGGGCTGGGGCAATCGTAGCTCGCAACCCTGCCCTCCATCCGAAGGCGAAGGAGCTTGCACAGCCGCTTGGTGTCTTTCGCTACGGCGATTTCGAGCTTTTCGCGCTAGAAGATCAAGATATGCAGGCTGATTTCGACAGGTCTGCGGCGGAGATCGAACTCCAGCTAGACGCAGCGTGAGAGCATCCCATGTTCGCTAGTGGCTTGGGCACGGTGGGAGGGGGTGTCAAACAGACAACCGCCATTCCTCCCGGCATTCTCCGGCTGGTTGTAGCAACGGGATCAGTGATCATGATTGGGAAGTGGCCGATCTTGTCGCTCCTCATTTTCTGGATCATCGCAATTTGGCTTATCCCCAGGACGTACCAGGATCGCAGTGACCTTGGATGGCTGCGGTCCTTTCATCGGGACGCGAATGCTCGCATGTCCGAGCTTGAGGCTGATCTGGCTCGTGCCCAGCACCGAATTGCGCTCCTTGAAAGGGAGCGGTCCAATGTGGAGCCATCCCGGCAGAACCATGACGGCGATCACGCACTATTCCGCAGAGTAGGGCTTGATCAAGACTGCTCCAGATGGGTGGCCGAGACGGTGAGGCGGGAGTACCGGAAGCGATTGCATCCTGACACCAAGCCTCTTGGTCAGAAGGCCGATACAGAACGCCGGTTCAAGGAGGTCGAGGTAGTATTTGACGAGATTTGGCGTCTCAGGGGCTTCTGACGCCAGTGGCCATTCCGGAGCACGAGGTTAGCGGAGGCACCTGATATTGGGATACAAGGTGTACCCTGATTGCACTCCCGCTTCGTGGTAGCGCCTCCCCATGAATATGAGTCTACCAATCGCAAGATTGTGGGGGAACGATCCCTTATCGGAAACTTTCGCACTCTTACACATCGTCAATGATGGTATGGCTATCGTAGGTCCACTTCATAAAAGAATGAGCTATCGGGGGCAAAAGTGGCTTACAAGACCCAGACCTATAAGTTCTCCTACACGGGGTCGATCCTCTCCTACGGCATCGGTGACTTCAATCGGGATGGTCGCCTGGATTTTGCCTTTGGCGGTCCTGAAACTCCATTCAAGGATGTCACCCGCCCCTTCGAAATTATTTCGGTCACGTCTTCGGGGTCCATTCTCGATTCGACCAAGATCATGAAGTCGGTCCCCAAGGCCGTCCACGCTCGCGAGATGTTTGTGGGCGATCTCAATGGCGACGGGGTGGACGATTTCTTCTCCGGCAACACCGGCTACGATATCCACTCTGCCCCTGGCGAGCGCAATACCCTGATGCTCTCCTCCGGCGGCAAGCTGACGAACGCCACCTCTACGCTGCCGAACCGCGCTGGGTTTTCGCACCATGTCACTGGCGGCGACATTGACAATGATGGCGACATCGACCTGTTCGTGGGCGGCCCGGAATACAGGGAGATCGGCCCCTACCTTTTCATCAACGATGGTCGGGGTAGACTGACCCAGAGCGACGATATTCCGGACAGGATCGGTAAAAGCTTCAACGAGGCGAAGAACTCGATCTTTTCGAGCCTGTTCACGGACATCAACGGCGACGGTGCGGTTGATCTGGTGGCGGGGTTCACCAACGATGCCACGATTGCGGGCGTCACCTACCTCAACGATGGCAAGGGCAACTTCCTTCCCAACTCCGAAGCAGAACTGCCCCGGTCGCTCATGAGGGATGCTTTCACGACGGATATCGTTAGCGCCGACATCAACCGCGATGGCTTCAACGACCTAATTCTGTCCACCACGGCGCATAACCGCCGGAAGATGCAAATCCTGATCAACGACGGCAGCGGTCATTTCAGGGATGAGACGAAGGCCCGGATCAAGCAGGACGGCAAAGGTCACTGGGATCAGACCATCCAGACCGCTGATATCGACAATGACGGCGACAAGGACTTGGTTGCCCAGAGCGATCTCGGCACGCCATCGAGTCAGACCCTGATTTGGATCAACTCCGGTGGCAAGTTCAAACCGGCCCCCGCGTCGATGCTCAAGGACTTCCAAGGCACCATTCTCGCCATGGACTTCAACAAAGATGGCCGCATGGATTTCCTGTCTTACCAGCAGGAGGGCAAGGCGAACGGCTGGCTTGGCACCGACAAGTGGACGTTCAACACCCACCTCAACATGTCGAAGAAGGCGGCGTACCTCTGGGGCACCGACCTGAAGGACAACCTGAAGGGTGACGCGGGCAACAACAAACTAATCGGCGGGGCTGGCAACGACATTCTGACCGGAGCCAAGGGCAAAGATGCCTTCGTGTTTGACAGCCCGCTCAAGCGCAATGTGGACCGGATCACAGACTTCAAGGTGGCGGACGATTCGATCTGGCTCGACAACGCCGTGTTCAGGGAGATCGGCTGGGGCACCCCGGCCAGCCCGCAGAAGATGGGCGCTGACCTGTTCCGCCTGATCGGTGAGGACAGCGAGGCCAAGATCATCTACGACAACGCCGATGGCGGTCTCTACTACGACGCTGATGGCAAGGGCGATGGCGGCATGGTCCGGTTCGCCCAGGTGGCCAAGAATCTCGCGATGACTGCCGCCGATTTCTACGTGATCTGAGCCAGATATGCGGGCGAAGGCTGCCAAGACCAACCTTCGCCTGTCATCATTTCATGTAAAGCCGCAGGTGGAGATCGTGCTCAAACATCGCTGATGCGGCCAAGAGGAGGGAAGGCCGACAAACTCGTATAGCGGTGCTTGCCTCCCTTGATCCCAAGCTGGTGCCCCTAGCGCCACCGAAGCTCAATGAGTTCAACCTCTCCGTATTTTTGGCGAAGCTCTTGAACCACGAGAAATTCGGACGTGTGAAGCACCCGCACGGACGTGGAACTGATTGTCCAGGCCCTGCTGGCCCCTGATCTCCTGTATCGAAAACGAACCCACGCCAGTGGTCTGATCGACACTAGTGGGTCGTCTGCTGTAGGATCTGGCATTTTGCTGGCTCCTTTGCTCTCTGCTGAGGGAGTGGCTGGCGCGTACAAGCTCCGGAGCCGCCGAGGCGGTGGAGCGGGTTCTGGGACGCGCGCCGTCGTCGCTGCCTGCGTTTGCCGTTCCAGACAAACGGCGTCGGCTGTGCATTCCAGCTTCGCGCCGTCTGCTCGAACCAGCGGCCGATCTCCACAGGGCTGTGCGGATGTTGCCCGGCGAGCGCGCGGCATTTGAGGACGCGCTGGATCGACTCGGCCATGTTGAGCCAACTGCCGCCCACGGGCGTGTACAACGGCATGATCCCGTGCGCACACAACCACAGCACCAGCTCGGGCGTCTTATGGCCGGTGAGATTGTCCCACACCAGCAGAAGCCGCAGCGGCGGCAACTCCTCCGGCAAGGTAAACGGCAGCGTCAATCCCGCTTGCCACATCTCCCAGGCGGCGCGCGTAGCGGCGGGATCTTGCACGGGAGCCGGTGCCGGCAACTCCGCGAGAACTGCGCTCAGGTGCTCCCGCAGCCACGGATGCAGCGCCGCATTCGTGCATCGCTCGGCCGATTGCAGGCGCACCTGGCCGGAGGCGGGATGAAACAGGGTCAGGATCTTGGTCGTGCCGCCGCGGACATACTCGTGCGGCTGGGTGGCAGGGCAGCCGCACGGCTGCCACGACACACCCGGATGCGGCACCGCCTGGAAGGGACCCGCCTCGTCCTCGCACCAGACCGATAGTCCCAGCTGCGTGCCGGATGTGTAGGCCTGCTCGATTAGCTTTTTTTGGCAGCCGCATCCGGATCGCTGCCGCGCACCAGCCCGTCCTTCCGCCGCCGCAGGCTCACGCCGGTCTCGCACCAGGTGCGGCTCTTCTGCCAGCTCAGGCCCGCCTCGTGCAGGGTGCGGGCGATGGTGAACCGGCTCACCCGCGGCAGGCCATCCGGGGCCCGGCGCAGGGCCCTCTGCAGCAGGCTCAGCGACCAGGTGACGCTGCCATCCTGCTCCCGCTGTGGCGCTCGCGCCCATTCGGCCAGGATGCGCTGCTGCTCCTGGGCTCCATAGCGGGTGCGTGGCCCGCCGCCATGGTGCGGGCGCACGGCGGCCAGGCCCTCGTGGTTGAAGCGGCTGACCCAGGCCGAGATCGTCTCGTTGTGGCCGCGCCCGACGAGATGGGCAGCGGCGGTGTAGCTGGCGCCATCGGCAATCGCCCGCAGGGCACGGGCGCGGTCGACCTCGGCGGCAGGGGCACTCTGGGAGCGGCTCAGGCGGGTGAGCTCTGTGCGCTCCTCTGGGGTAAGCGGGCGAAGCGGATCTCTCTGGTGGCGCGACATGGGGCACCTCGCAGCACGAGGATCACCATACCACTATACCAGAGCCGATGGCAGACGACCCACTAGTTTCTCCCCCTCACTTAAGCAGGAACCGCGCTGGCCCGCTTTGCAATTTTTGCGATGGTGGCGCGGCTGCACCCGGTCGCGGCTTGGATTTGGGTCCATGACGAACCAGCCTTGAGCATGGATGCGATACCAGCGTTGCGGGCGGTGTCCTCTTTCCGACCCTTGTAGAGTCCTGCGGCCTTCGCTCTCTCGCGGCCCTGTGCAGTTCTACGGCGACGATCTTCATAGTCCTTACGGGCAATGGCGGCGAGCATATCGAGCATCATCCCATTGATCGCATCGAACATCCTGGCGCTGAAGTCATCGGCATTAGTGTTCAACATCATCCACGATGTAGGAAGATCAAGGGCGACGACTCGAACACGGCGGGCAGCAAGCTCGGATTTCAACCGTTCCCAATCTGCTGCAGTAAGGCGTGTCAGACGATCAACGGCTTCCAACAAACATATGTCGTTAGGGTGAGCGTCAGAGAGGAGCCGGAACAGTTCAGGACGGGCGAGTTTCGTGCCGCTCTCGTTCTCGATATAGAACGCCGCGATCTGGAGACCACGTTCGGCAGCAAACGCTTCAATCTGTTCTCGCGCGCGGGTGGCGTCCTGCTGATCTGTTGAAGCTCGTAGGTACGCTCGAACAGACATCGAAGTCTCGAAAGGTTCATTTAGGATGGTTCATATGATAGCAGTTCATTTTGAACTGTCAAGCTTACGGAAACTGAACCGGCGCCCGCTGGTTCTCCTCTTCATGCCCAAGCTGAACCAGAGAATGGGCTTTCGTACAGGAGGCGGCATGACAGTCGGATTTATCCATGGGGCGGAAGCAATGGGTGCGAGTCATTAAGCGCGATGTTGTGGCGCTATAGCCGCCCGTGACCGCCAAGTGCCTTGGTATGCAAAGGCCACTGCTGGAGCCGTCGCCGCCTATGCACTCTCACCCATCAACCTAATCACTGATTTCGTGCCGATGCTGGGCTATCTCGATGATCTTCTCATCGTGCCGCTGGGGATCATGCTTGCCGTCAAGCTCGTACCGCCGGGCCTGATGGCGGAGTTTCGGGCTGAAGCCACGGCCCGTGAGGGAAGGCCGGTGAGGCCATCTCGCGCATTAGCAGCCGCAACCGTGCTGATGATCTGGTGCAGGACACCTCTGTACGGGCTTGGTTCAACCTCGACCTGTCCGAACGCGGCGCGAACTTTGAGGCGCTGCTACTCACGAATGGYACTTTCCCAAAGCGAAAGTTGCGTTGAAAATCAAGTCGAGGTGGCGAACCGGAAGTAAAACGATGAGATGTTGCGGTTTGATCGGAGCCAGTCTCCTTATCCTTAATAGTGTAGCCCCGGCGGCTGCGCAGAACCCCGCAGATATTTTCGGGTCCATTATAGGAGGGGTTCTCCAGCAAATTCCGCAACAGCGTCACGGTTACCCTCCGCAAGGACCACAATCTCCATCAGGATATCCATACGGCCCGCAGGGTCATCCCCAGATGCGCCCGCCGGGCTATCCCCAGATGTACCCGCAGCAACGTCCTCCGCAAGTAAACGAATTTGAGGATGTGCAATTTGCTTCACCAGGGAACGCAGGGCCACGCGGCGGAAATCGACCCGCTGCCGTGTCGGGAGCCAACACTGCCATCATTAAAACCCCGCTCAGCGATGGGTTTGCCGCTCTGCGCGAGGGTCCTGCCGCCGCCTTTCGCAAGAAAGCCGAGATCAAGTCGGGAACCACGGTCAGGACCAATGGATGCCAGACGAACGAGACTGGTCAGGTCTGGTGTCAGGTTCAGCATGGGAGCACGGCAGGGTATGTGGCCAATTCGCTCCTCGTCCACGTAGAACCGCAGCAACCGCAGAAAACAGCTTCGCGTGGCGACGATTTCTCGGATATCGAAACGGGGTCGGCGAGCACGGCCAGTACAGGGCAGGTTTACGATAAACCGGGGCAAGCGCAACGCATTGTCAA
The DNA here is from genome assembly GCF_054049475.1 of Microvirga sp. P5_D2. NCBI lineage: Bacteria > Pseudomonadati > Pseudomonadota > Alphaproteobacteria > Hyphomicrobiales > Methylobacteriaceae > Microvirga > Microvirga sp. P5_D2. The sequence continues at coordinate 68,480 of NZ_JBFUMH010000007.1, forward strand.
AACTGTTCTTGCCAGCGGAATTGGCGAAGACGTTGAGGGTGCATCTAAAAATGCTGCCGAAAACGCTCTCAAGCAGGTGGTCGGAACCTTTATCGATGCCGACACTCAACTGACAATCCAAGAAGGACTTCGTTCAGAAACCGTCTCCATCGACTCCAAGGTGCGTGAATACTCACAAGGAACGATCAGAGGCTTCGAGCCGGTAAAGGTGACACAGGACGGAAAGTTCGTGCGCGTGGATGCCAAAGTATCCATTCGCATTGATGACTTCAAAGCCTACGTAAAGAAGCTTGGAGAGGGCCAAGGAGAGCTTGGTGGCGCTCTGCCGGAAGCCCTCGTTAACAACATCGATAAGCAAAAAAATGCGGAGGAGATCGTTTACGACAGAAAGGAGCAAATTCTGTCTGGTGAAGTAAGTGACATTGGTGTTGGCCAGCCGAAGATGTTCACCGAATCGAGCCTGATGAATGACAACGCGGCGCGGCAGTACGTGCAATCGCGAAACATGAACACGACCGCTACCATTGTCATTCCAGTTTCCGTAAGGCTCAAGCAGGATTTCCTTGGGAACATGGTCGATAGTTTCCGGCAGGTGGCCTCCAACCAAGAGGAAGTTGCCGCGCACCCCTGGGCCAGGAACATGAGCACATCGTGCGGAGTGGGCAACAGGCAGCGATCCGGCTTCTCTGTCGGCATTCTGCGAAACAAGTTCTGGACCTCCTCAAAATACAGCGAGAGGGTGCAGCGCGGCGGCGGCGATGAGTTCTTTGAACTGTATACGTTTGATGAAGTGAGGCCGCGTACGAATAATATTTCTTCGGTTGGCGCAGGGGGTCGGAGAAACGACATCCCGCGCCTTCGTCTGTCGTTTGTTGACAAGGACGGCGGGATCATCAGGGAGCATCGTTTCGGAGACAACAACAATAGTGCAAAGCATTTTGCGTTCTCTGATGGTGCAGAGCAGTATCCCTGGATTCTGGCCATGTCGGGCTATCAGAATACCTGTTACGTCGTTGCGGCGCGCAGCGACTTCTACCTTATTGTAGAAGTGGAAGCCGAAACAATCAGCCGTAGGCCCAAATTCGTTGTCAAATTCGATGGAGCGAAATCATGAAGACGATCATAGGCGCGTTTGGGCTCTCGGTGGCACTGGGGATGGGAACGGCCTGGGCCGGTGAGGTTTCGGTCAACCCTGACGGCAGCGCCACTTGGGAAGCGGGCGTGGACGGAATTTCCGTTGAATACAAGCCCAATGGCAAACTGCGGCGGGTTTCTGCGCGAGCCGAGCGGGCAGTGGAGTTTCCGGATCGGCGCGGCGTCTTGAAGGAGCAGAAGGTTGCCGAGATGCAGGCCGAAGCCGCCATCGTCGGATTCATGAAAAAGTTGGTCAGTGCGCAGGATACCTTCACCGAGATTGAAGGCGAGATGAATAAGGCCACACAGGTTAGGCAGAGCGGTGCTGCGCCCCAGGTGAACAAAGTGGACGAGCGTGTGTTCACCAGCGACCTGAAAACCCTTGTTCAGCGGTCAGCTTCCGGGCAGTTGCGCGGCGTGATGGTGCTTGAAAAAGGCTTCGACGGAAAAGAACTCGCCTGGGCTGTTGTCGGCATGAGCGAGCAAAGTATCAATGCGGCACTCAACGTGGAAGAGTTTGCCAACCGCACCGCACCAGAGCCGGAAGCCACGATTGAAACGCAGTCACGCCCAGGTGGTGGAGTTGCGGTTGACGACGGCATTTATCGAATGCCCAGAGAAGTTCGCACAATCAAACAGAAGGACTGGTAAGCGGTATAATTCGGGAACAACGATCCCCGGTCCTGATGGGACGCCGGATCGGACTTCTCCTATCCACCTTTACCGCTTTCCACCCGGTATGACGGTGAGCTTACGCATCATTGGAGGAAGGTCTGGGGAGGGGGACTGGGAGCCTCAAGGTCAGTGAACCGGGCCTTGCAATTGAGGTCATACTGGTCTGGAGATCGCTCCCAGGGCAGGGACTTCCTTGGGCAGTCGAGTGCATCCTGTCAATCAGATCACATAACTGGACCCATTCCTCAGTACGAGAGGTCTGGCCGTGATAAGTTAAAGCAGGCAACCCGGCTTCAGGCCAAGCTTCTCCATAACGACGCGGTGAGCAGATGACCAAGTCTGTGCCCGGTATCCAACGTCGGCTCGCGGCGATCTTCTGCGCCGACGTGGCAGGCTACACCCACCTTATGAATACGGATGAGCGCGGCACCCTGCGTCTGCTTACATCTCATCGCGAGATCACAGATCGTGAGATCGAGCGGCAGGGAGGACGGATTGCTAACACGGCAGGCGACAGCATCCTGGCGGAATTTCCGAGCGCCGTGGACGCCGTACAATGCGCCATCACTATCCAAGAAAGGGTTGCCGCCGTGAATGAAGCGGTTCCTGACGAACGGCGGGTGATGTTCCGGATTGGCGTGCATGTCGGTGAGGCCATGGTCAGGGACGGCGACCTGTTCGGAGATGGCGTGAATGTCGCCGCCCGTCTGGAGGGATTAGCGCAACCGGGCTCAGTGTGCGTGTCTGGGGCGACCTACGACTATGTGCATCGGGTGCTGCCGTTGGTGTTCGAAGACCTCGGCTTACAGGCCGTGAAGAACCTCAACCCTATTCGCGCATACTTGACGCGCCCGAGCGGCGAGCGACCTTCGAGGACGACACTCTTCGACCACAGGCGCTTTGAGATTTATTGGGCTCGGCAGTTCCAGACGATCTGTATAGCTGCAATGACAGAAGTCGCCAAAACTGCGGACCTCAAGGGGATCGACATTCCCGTACTTGCGGCCATCATGGATGCACCCGGTACCGAGCTTCGCCAGTTGGCCGAGCGGGTGGGGATCGAGCGGGCCGTTGCCAAGGGAAGTGTTGCCCGCCTGGAACAGCGGGGGTTCATCACGCAGGCTCCCGATCCCGGTCGGCCCCACCAGCGGCTGCTCAGCCTGACATCCGAGGGCATAGAGGTACGTTTGAGGCTGCGTTCGGCGGTGATCGTCGCGCAGGACAGGTTGATGGCTCCGCTCTCCGATCAGGAGCGCGAAACGCTCAAGGACCTTCTCAGACGGGTGATCGAAGCGAATGCGAGCCGTGCCAATGGTTGAAGAGCGCCCATGAGACCTGTTTCTAGTGCGCTTCTCGGTTACCTTCTCCCGCCTTGGATGACTGTGAGCTTCCGCATGATCGGCGGAAGGTCCGGGGTAGGGTGGCTAGTCGCCTCAATGTCGGTGAATCTGGCCCTGCACAGGGGATCGTACTGGTTCGGAGGTCTCTCCCACGGGAGTGATTTCTTTGGGCAGTCGAGGGCAACTCTGTCGATCAAATCGCACAACTGGATGTCAGCCCCGTACTTCTCAGCCAACCGCGCCAGCCGATACTGCCCCTTCCCGTGAGGGCACAGAGGGCAGTCGATCCGAACGATCACCCACGGGAAGTCTGAAAGCCGTTCGACCATAGAGTGAAGACAGAGGTTGAGAACAAGACAGGAACGATCTCGGTGCAGCTTGGGTTCATTCTGACGGGGAGGGCGGCTGGGACGATGAGCCTTACCAGTGAGCCCGATCTCTCCTATGTGCTCGCCCCAAGCTGCGCCGTATCGTCGTTAGAGCCCAGGAAAAACAATGGTCTCTGTATGTGTGGGGAGCGCGTGAAACGGACCTCCGCTACCACCTTTCCCCACGACGAATTGCGACGAGCTTCCTTCGAGGAGTTCTGAACCTGAGCCGACTGGTCAAACAATTGAGCTAACCGCCCCTTGACCTCCACCCATTTCGGCTTTCCGTCCTTCTCGCCATGGACGTAGAACCCCTCGATAAACTTGCGGATGACCTTGGCAGGACCGTGGTCCCCCGCTAGGGAGCGGCGTTCGATAGCACCCCGAAGATCCTCAAGGGCAGCCAAGTAGCGACGCAGGGCAGGGCGCTGGAGCGTTACCACATTATCGGGTGCTTCCTGCTTCAGGGTTTCAAGCCTCGTCTCAAGGTCACGCTTCTCGGCTGCGGCTTGTTTCACGGCGCGGCTGTTCTCCTGCTCGTCGCCAATTTCCTCAATGAGCATTCGATTCAGGCGGTCGAGCCTACGCGTCAGATCCGTAATGCGCTTCTCGACAGACGCCTTCTCATCCACTGCTTTGGCCGCAGCGCTACGACGTTCGTCTTCGTATGCTTTGATGGCTCGATTGATGACAGCAGGATCTTCCAGTCCATGCTTTAGGGTATCCAAGGCCGTCTCTTCGATCCACTCCAGATAGAAGGTGTGCGGATCGGGGCACGAGCGGCTTTCCTTATGGGTAGAGCACCCGACCCGGACTTTCCCTGTTTTCTTCTCGACCCCGGTGGAGGAGATGCCCCCGCCGCACGCAGGGCATTTCAGAAGCTGCGAGAGTAGGCGCGGCGGGATCCGACAATGGGACATGTGGACCTTCCCATTGTCGTTGTTGATCCCTTGGACTGCATCCCAAAGTGCTTGAGGGACGATGCGATATTCCGGCATGTCCACAACGACATGCTCAACTTCGTCCTTGGAGACGGACACCCGCTTATTGGACCCAGGCGGCTTCATGAATTTCAGCTTATTCCAGCGGTACCGTCCAACATAAAGCTCATTATGGAAAAAACCCTTACTGGTTCAACTACTGGTGTGGGAAGGATTCGAAGTGCGCTTGCCGAATTGGCACTGGAATCGAGACCGACATTCTGCTGATTTTTGAAAGCGCTAACGGTAGGACGCTAGGTCTTCATATCGAAGTTAAGAGACCGGGCGACCAGCTTGGAAATGGTCAGGCAGAGCCATACCCGCGTCGGGCGGCATGTTGGGCAAACCCAAATACGAGGCCAAGGACGGTTCCACCTCACCACGACTTCCTGACAATGCTGATCTGCGGGCGAGATCTGGCGTCTGATGAGCGGATTCGATCCTTCGATAAGGTAATCTTCCATGATGAGGTGGCTCAGCGGCTCTCTATTTATCCAGAGATGTAGCGCCGTCATCGGGTAATTACCCACGCCCCTATTTCGAACTGAGGTTCAGGCGGACACAGTCTGAAGGATTGTGTTGAACGCGGTGGTTCCCGGGCGGAGGCGAGCCGTGTCAACGACCGTGCGTATGTCCGCTTCGCCCTCGGCGGCCCACATGGCCCGGTAGCCATTGGTCACCTTGCGCTGAATGACGGCGGGTCTGAGGGCCCGTTCGCAGGCGTTGTTTGTCGCATCAACCAGTCCAGGCCAGTGGGCGAAGGTCAGAAGCTGGTCGCGGGCGCGCCGGAACTTGTTCTGAAGATCGCGGGCCAGATCGCAGGCTGTCGGCGCGGCCAGGATAGCGTCCAGACTTCGCTCCAGGACGCGGCGCTTGCGGGCGATGCTCGAGGCGGCAAGCGTTCCGACACCCTCCGCCAGGGCGAAGGCCCGGTGCAACCACAGCTGGAGGCGGGAGGGCAGGACATCCGCGCTCGCCTCATCGGCATAGGCGACGTCACGGGCGAGATGGGCCAGGCAGGTCTGGTGCGCGTCCGCATGGCCTTGTTGCGCGCTATAGCGGTCGGAACACCAGACCGCGGGCCGGTGCCCGTCCATCACGGTCCGGACCACGATAGCGCCCCGGGTTGGGGAAGCGTGATGGACCACCGCCTCCGAGCAGCGAAACCCCCAATGATAGGCGTTGGAGCCCTCGATCCGAACGCCGGTCTCATCGGAGGCGATGACCCGCGCCTGGCGCAACGCCGCGATGGCCTTGTTACGCTCGGCCACGAAGGCGCCCTGCGCCCGGCGCAGCATGGTCATGAGGCCGCCTTGGCTGACGGTGAGACCGAACAGGTCCGCGAACGCGCTTTGCAGCCGCTCGTAGGACAGGCTCTGGAAGGTCTTGAGATAGGTTGCCAAGGCATGGATGCGTGGCCCGAACAGCGTTCCCTTTGCGGCCTCTGGCACGGGGGCGACAACCCGCGCCCCACAGGACGGACAGCGAACTGCAAGGCGCCGATGGCGCTCGATCCATGGCTTGATCGCGGGCAGCTCGATCGTGTCGTGTTCGCTCACGGTCTCGGTAGGAAGATCGGTCGACAGCCTGGCGCGGCAGCACGGGCATTGCTCAGGCTGATGCTCGACGAGATGATCGACATCCTGGCTCATGGCGCGGCTGTGACCTTCATGTCCCGGCTTGGCGCCACCGGGCTTGGCCTGATCCCGACGCTCCTTGCGATCCGTCGCGGGTGGCTCGGACGAGGTGCGCGAAGTCTTATGCGGTCGCTGCAGTCGCAGCACCAGCTCAATCAGCTCTTCCTTGCTCAGACGCTCAAGATCGCTGCGGCCCATAAGAGCAAGGAATCAGCGAAACCCAGTTCACGCAAGGGCCTGGGTAATTACGTCATCGGAGGATCATTTTTATAGTTCGCTGCGGGCGTGGAGTATGGAGCCGAAGCCGCCTTCGGTGAGGGTAAGTTGCTTGGAGAAGGCGGGAGGGACAAGGCTGCGGATCAAAACTGGGCACTTAGATAGTATTGGTCAGCAGTTTAGTCAGAACTGGTGTCTCCTGATTCGACATTCCAAGTCTCTGGTTCGGGCATCTCAACGGCGTATCTCTCTTCTTCGTCGTACCCACGGGATTCACGCAGAGCCTTGAGCCGTTCTCGCGTAATCCACATCGGGAAGGTATGGAGCGTTTCGTCAATGCCCCAGGCGTCATGCTCGTAGTGCTCACCGATCAGCCTGTCGCAGCGCACACATCCATTGCTCATGTAGGTTTGATCAACGGTCTTACTGTGGCGAGGCTTGATCCGCCCAATCCCGAGATCGGACGGTAGCTGGTCGAGGACAAACCGCAGGATTTCAGAGTCAAGATTGGACACCCTGAACTGAAGGTCATCAGGCATGATGTTGATGAAGGTGACGATGCGCGTCTTTGCCCCACAGGAAGAGTGCCAGCAATCCAGCACCCCCGTATGGACGGTAACGGTCACGTTGACGATGTTGGGATCGACTGCTTCTTCCACTTCTGGCTGAGGCTTGCCGAACCGCAGACGCTTGCTGAAGGCGGCATTCAGAAATTGCTCCATCGGCACGATCTGGTGCCAACGATCCGGGGTGTTCCGGTCCCGTGCATTCATGTACGGGTGCGTTGGAATGAGGGCTTGAAACCCTTCTTTCAAACTTCCACCGATGCACGCGGCGGGCAGGTCGCGCGTGACCGGGAAACCGGGCTGACGCAGGAGCCAGAGGCCACGAACGTCTGAGTCCTTGTACTGCTTTTGCCGCCGCATGGTGTCGTCGTTCGTCTGACCTGACCACTGGATTTCGACAGCAACCCTGTGCTTCCCCTTAGTGGCGAGAACGTCGGCTCTCCATTCCTCACCCTCGGGCGTGATACCTGTCGCCTCGGTTTGTGCCGTCCAGCCATGAGCGCGTGCCGCCATCACGGCCATCTGCTTCAGGTGGAGATGTTCTTCGGTCTCAGGGGCCGTCGCGCACGACCCAATAATCTTATGGGCGAAGAACCGTGTTCCAAGGCGAGACCGCTTGAGTGTTACATGTACAGAGCAGCACGGCATCCTGAGATGGCGTGACTTCTTGTTCTCAAACTCAAGGGTCTGCCACTCGTTCTCCGATAGATCGAAAGATTGGATGCTCTGGCCTGTAGGATCAACGCACCGTATTGGCATGACAAACAACGCTCTGGTCGCAACACGTAGCAAGTCAGCACAACTCGTGCCCTTATGCCAAGGCGCATTTCCGGCCAATCCGACCCAATCGAAGAACTGATCCAGCCCCGAATGACTTCTAGCCCAACCCTCGGCACCATCGTACTCTCTCGGAGCGGCTCCCAAGCTTCGAAATTTGGGTCTCAGTCCTCCCTAGCGGGAGCCGGTCATGCGGGTCTCCAGACGGACGGCAAAAAGATTTTAGAGACAAGGGCCATCGAGGGCTAGCCGAGAACCGTAGGGATGCTCCCCTAAGCCGTTCAGACGCAGGCGTATGGTGGGATCACCGCTCGGAAGAACGGACAGGCTGTCTTCTAGTAACATTCACTTCACACAGGCTCCGCTCTATACATCATAGACCTTATGAGTTCACACACTCCTCGGAAGTCTTATGGCCTCAGAAATCCGCTCTACCCGTCTCGCCGTCCTCATTGATGCCGACAATGCATCGGCAAATATCGCAGGCAGACTCTTTGAGGAAATCGCTAAGATCGGAGAAGCCAGCGTGCGCCGTATCTACGGGGACTTTTCAGGTCAGCGTCTGAAGCCTTGGGCCGATATCCTGGCGCAGCATGCAATTAATCCCCAGCAGCAGTTCGCCTACACGGCAGGCAAGAACGCGTCTGATATCGCCCTGGTGATCGACGCCATGGATCTCCTACACAGCGGACGATTTGACGGGTTCTGCCTCGTCTCCTCCGATAGCGATTTCACCCGCCTCGCATCTCGCATTCGTGAGCAGGGACTGGACGTGTACGGGTTCGGAGAGCGGAAAACTCCGGAGAGCTTCCGGCAGGCATGCCGTCGCTTCATCTACACCGAAAACCTCCTGCTTCCTGAGACTCCCACGCCTGGGGAAGCGACAGCCAAAGCGGTGAAATCGCTGCAACCAACGAGCGCTGCAATCCCTCTCCTCCAGAAAGCCTTGTCTCAAATCGAAGGTGAAGAGGGCTGGGTCAGCCTTGCGATGTTAGGCAAGCGGTTATTCAACATTGCAACAGACTTTGACCCTCGCACCTACGGTTATCGCAAGCTGAGTGATCTGGTTCGGAAGACCGGAGCGTTCGAAGTCGTTCAGGCTGACACTGGTGGACTACGGGTTCGCCCTATGCTTCGGGAAACCAAGGCCCCGGCGAAGAAGCAGCCTCGGCAGCGAAGTGCAGTCAAGAAGCAGAGTTCCTAACATTCTCTCGGATAGGGCTCAGCACCAATATTTTACCGGGGGCGCTCACGGCTGGTGAGATCCATCCGTAGGGTCAATCCCACGTCCCAAAACTATTCTTGCCCTGATCCTCACTGTCGTCGTCGGCACTCTCAACAATGGTCTCTATCTGCGGTTTTGGTCGGTGACCCTCCGAGGAGCCTCTGGTCGCCTGATCTCGGAGCAGTCAGTGCATAATGATTTTAGGTAGGCAAGGAATGCAGGGAAGCGGGTCGGGGACGTGAAAGAGACCTTGTCGCTGAATTTCGAGATGGACAACAAATCATCGTTGACGAGAAACAGAGCAGTCAACGAGGGTTATGCCCAACTGATTACCTCGGATACCCACCGCAGCCATCCTGTGGAACCTCCTATAGAGCGCCAGCATCGCCCAGCATGATCATGTAGGCTAGCATCGTCGCCAACATAAATTGTCAGTATCTATGGATGGGGGCACTGCGGCTAATATTGGGCTCAGTGCTAGTTCGGTTCACAGGGGATAAAGTGGGGACATGTGGAGTTGGCTGGCCCGGGTAGGTCTTCGCTTCTCTAATGAGGCAATGGAGCGCAAATTTGTAGAGGTGTTCTCCCTCTCACAAAGACCATACGTCCAGGCTGCTATGTTCCTCGGCAGTACGTTATACTACGTCTTCTTCATCTGGGACCGTATCATCGACCCCGGAAGCTGGGAGATAACCCATGCAATCCGTGGAGCAATCACGCTGTTCGTCTGGGTCTGTGCTGTACTTCTCTTTCTTCAGTCGCTTCAGAGGCATCTTGAGATAATATCCACAGCTTCGGTTACCGTTTCGGCAGTAGGTCTCTCTGTTATCTACTCAATCCTCGCCAGTGGTTTTGACTATGGGGCCATTGGACTCGTTCTCGTCATCCTGTTTGGCTTCAGCCTTCTGCCGATCAGGATTTTATACTTTACAACATTTTGCGTTCTTTCATGGGCCAGCTTCGTGGTTTGCGAGGTGTTGGCCACTAATTCCAAGCCGGGAATGATCATCGTCAACAACATGAGCATCGGTACTGCTGTTGCTCTCGGTATGCTCTCTGCGTGCTTGAGGGAGCTTTCGGCACGACGGCAGTTTACCACAAGCCACGAACTGGAAGCATCGAGGCTGCGCGTCGAGGAACTCCTTCACTCCATGCTCCCGAAGGAGATTGTGGCCCGTATTCAGGCTGGCGAGACGGCGATTGCCGATGCTTATGGCGAGGTGAGTATTGTTTTTGCTGATCTCGTCGGTTTCACCGAGTTAGCGCGTCGGGTAAGCCCAACCCATCTCGTCGAGGTTCTCAATGAACTCTTCTCGCGGTTTGATCTCGAAGCAGAGCGACATGGGATCGAAAAGATCAAGACTATAGGCGACGCCTACATGGCTGTCGGAGGATTGTCTGAGAGGAGGGGTGACTCGGATCATGCAGACCGTGCCGCCAAGTTCGCCCTTGCGATACAGGGCATAGTTGCTGAGCTTTCTGATCGTATGGACTACCCAATGAAAATTCGGGTTGGTCTGCATGTCGGCCCAATAGTAGCAGGCGTGATCGGAACCAAACGACCAGCATTCGACTGCTGGGGTGAAGCTGTGAACCTTGCCAGCCGCCTTGAGCATTCCGCCGCTCCGGGAGGCATCCTCATTTCTGAGTCGGCCTATTGGCGGTTGCGCAGTCATTTTCCGACCAAGATCCTGGACGACGTTGATCTGAAGGGAATTGGGCCAGCCAAAGTGTTCCTCTTGCAATCGCAGATTCCAGACGGCTCGTGCGCCCAATCTCCTTGGCATCTCACGCGACATAGGGGGCAAGCTACGTAGCGGCAGGCTGACAGAAAACAGGGTGCTTGGGTGGTCTTGCTTTTATCCCTCCTCGTCAGAGGCTCGGAACCAACGAAAAAGCTTTGGCTTATGGGATGACCGATCCCCACCAGCGGATTGCAGATCTGGAAGCGGAGATCGATGCCTTGTCGGATGCGGCAGAGCAATGCCGTAAGAGCATGGTCGTCGCTAAGATCGCGACTGGAGCGGGCGTACTTCTATTCGGAGGCGCTCTCCTGGGCCTAGTGCGAATTGGTCCTGTTGCTATGGTGATGGGGATCACCGCCACACTGGGTGGTATTGCGTTCTGGGGCTCAAGCCGAGGCTCCCTGGAGCAGATATCGGGAAAGATCAGAATGCTCGAAAGCCAGCGCACCGGCCTAATTGATGAAATGAACCTCCAGCCTGTCCAAAATCAGGATTGAGCCACCAAAATTGTTTGATGCGGTAGTGATTGCGTCCGTTTCGTAAATGCGGATCTCAATTCCTGTCCCTCTGGTACATCCGACGTTCCCCAGCCGAACAGTTCGCTGGAGCCTCGGCCTGGACCTTCCTGATGAGTGGTTCGAATTGGCTACCGGCGATTTCGCGGATGATCTTCGTCCGGATGGCCTGAGCAAACTGCTCGCGTTCACGGACAGGTACGAGGAACGATCCTGGTCCCCCGATAACGCAGTTCCGGTAATAGAGATCAAGGTTCTCCATATCGCCAAAGCCGCTTGGCCGCTTCAGCATGATCGGCAATCCATTGATGGTAATGCCCCGAGCGGTCGCTTCGTCCCGAGCCTCGACGACACTCCTCCCGCTGCTGTTGGGGCCGTCGCCCGAGATGTCGATTACCTTCCGCATGGCTGTAGCCCCGATTTGGTCTAACAACCCCACCCCGAAGTCGATTGCGCCTGAAATCGAGGTGCGTCGGACACGGCCAATTTCGGTGCGGTCAAGCTTCTCCGCGAACTCCATTGCCGTCTCAGGGCTGTCGATGACGGTCCAGGGAGCAATCACTACCTGATGCTCCACACCCGACCATTCCACGTAGATGACGGTGACCCGGCCCAACATACAGTTGCGGATGGCGTCATGAACGAGGGGCGAACGGAACGCCTCGATGAAGCCTTGGCGTTGCAACTCCTGCTTCTCAGGGTCCATGGATCGGGACACGTCCACCGCCAGGACAAGCGCGAGATCGACCTCAGTTCCGGCTCTGGCTATAGCGGGGACGACAAGGCTCAAACAGGCTGCGGCAACAACAGCGAGCACGGCTCGAAGCATCCGATCCACTCCTTCCGCTTTGAGCAGAAGCTGGATCTCCGTCGCGATTGGGCAAGATCGCGGACCTAGTGAACGGGCCAGCCCCTGCTCAACTTAGCGTGAGGTCGAGCAGTCTCCATGGCAGACGAGGCGCTTTTCGTCCGGTATGCTCTGACAGCAAGAGGAGGAAGGTTGGCATCCCACAGGTTAAGGCTCAGCGATGCCTGGACCGTCAAAAACAACTTTAGGGAACGAGGGGGACCGCAAGAGGCTGGTCGGAACGTCGGAGGAGGCTCTGGAAACGATGCCGAGAAAGGTGAACCGGAACGAGAATCGAGGGCAGGATAATCTGGAGGAATGTTCACCGGAGAGAAATGGGTGGGATGTAAGGAAGGTGATTGCACGAAACCTCGTGCAATCCCAAACACACTACATGGAGGATTTCGGGGCCAACCCTGCTCTTCGGGTTTCATCTGAACTTAAGGATCAAGGCTTCTCCTGACTGTCAGCAGCCTGCGTCTTACCCGGTTCATCGCCTCGTTTCTTGACTTCCTTTTCATTCGGAGAGGAGTGGAGATCGGTCCAGCGGTAGATCGGCCACATCTCGAACCAGACAATCGACTTCAAGATCCCGATCAGGAACTGCCAGAGTGTGATGCCTGGGTAGCGTTCCTCATCGTCCTCGTTCATAGCAGGCTCCTCGACATGACCCTCGGCATCACCGTTCAGCACCGGAATCGAACAGTTGGATGGCTTCCACTGGAATGATGGTTGAGATGGCATGTTTGTAGACGACTTGTGAGCTATTGCCCCGCACAAGCTGAACGGTGAAGGTGTCAAACCTCTTGATCTGCCCCTGAAGTCTGATCCCGTTCACGAGAAACATCGTCACCTCAGCCTTGCTGTCGCGGAGATGATTCAGGAATGTGTCCTGGAGGGTTGAGGTGCCTTGGACGGTCATGCCTTGCTCCCGTTGCCATCCTCCGCAATCAGGAGGGGACATTTCATCTTCGCATCTCAGACTACCTGTCCGATGGCTGCCCCGCAGCAGCACAGATCTCGACTACTCCGGATGACCTCACGAGTTCGTCCCGGCGATTAGCCAGGACACGAGGCAGATGATCGAGAGACCGGACATCGACAGTCCAGCCGCCGACCAACGAGTGACCCGTCGCTCCCAAATGTGGGTCGAGTTCTCCGCTTCTTCGGTCAGGGGAGCTTTCAGGAAGGCGTAAAATCTTCGGTTCCGTTGCAAACCCTGACGTAGATCAAGAGACTGCCGGAGATGACCTCAGGTTAGGCGGCCACGCCGAAGAGAGCAGCAATGAAATCACGCTGAGCCTGCATATCGTTTGCTGGTGCGTTCAAAACCTGACCTTTGCGGATCATCGCCATCGCCTCGTAGCCGGCAATCGTCTGTGAGGCAGACACGAAGCTCTTGAAGCCCAATCCGGGTCTGACCAGGCGCTTGATGCGCCGGTGATCCTGCTCGACGATGTTGTTCAGGAACTTCACCTGCCGGAGTTTGGCGAACCGCCAGAGCTCTCCGGCACGTTTCATCGCCTTCGTCGCTACAGGATAGGCGGTATTCTTGTCGACCGTGATAGTCCGCGGACTGACTGTATGGGGT
>NZ_JBFUMH010000008.1:0-79702 GCF_054049475.1 Microvirga sp. P5_D2
TCGGGCGAGCGTGCATCGAGGGTGAAATCCACGCGGGCCGGAATCACGTTGATCGCGCCGGGCTGCACCTGCGCGACGCCGACGGTGGCGACCGTGTCCATGCGCGTCGAGCCCGCGCGCTCCACGATGCCGATCATTTCGGCAACGGCGGCGAGCGCATCGCGGCGCATGGTCATGGGCACGGTTCCCGCATGGCCCGCCTCGCCGATTACGGTGGCGCGGGCACGGGTGATGCCGTTGATGGCGGAGACGATGCCGACGGGCAGATCGCCCGCTTCGAGCTGCGGCCCCTGCTCGATGTGAACTTCGAGATAGCCGCGATAAAGTTTGGGATCGCGCGTGAGCGCCGCGATGCCCCGATGGTCGCCGCCGAATTGGGCGAGGGCTTCGCGCAGCGAAACGCCTTCCGCATCCCGGCCGTCGAGCCAGGCTTCGTCGAAGCGGCCGGCGAGCGCATAGGATGTGGAGAGATTGGTCGGAAAGCGAACGTTCTCCTCATCCCCGAAGGCTACGATTTCGATGGGGCAGGAGGGCACGATGTTCTGCTCGCGCAGAGCCTCAGTAATGGCGATGCCGAGCACCACGCCCAGATTGCCGTCATAGCGCCCCGCATCCACCACCGAGTCGATATGGGAGCCGATGAGGAGCGCCGGCGCTGAGGGATTGCTGCCCTCGATGCGCCCTACCACCGAGCCGAGAGCATCGATATGCGCCTTAAGCCCAGCCTGCCGCATGAGGTCGAGCGTGGCTTCGGCGGCCTTGCGGTGGGCCTTCGAGAGATAGAGGCGCGTGAGGCGCCCGGGCTCGTCGGTATGCCGGGCGAGATCCTCGATCATCGCCATGACCCGGCGGCCGAGGGTGAGGGCGGAAGCGTTCGTCATAGGTTTCACAGTTTCAGGAACCGGAGTGTTCTGCAAGAGGGAGGTAGCATGCTCCGGAGCTCTTTGAACCTGCGCCGCTCTTGTGTCATCCCCGGCAAGCGTCAGCGAGGGAAGGGGATCCATAGCGTAGCGTGCGTGGGTGGATTCCCTTCCCCTCCGCTGCGCTTCGGCCGGGAATGATACCCCGTGGTGACAATCTCCTATGTCATCACCGGCCTTGTGCCGGTGATCCCGATTGTGTGAAGCGCCGCGCTTTTCGGATCGGGATGGCCGGGACAAGCCCGGCCATGACGAAGTGAGGGACTCTCGCGCTCACAGGATCAGCCGAAGCGCTTTGAAGAATCGCTTACGCCGCGACGCCCAGCTTCTTTTGCAGGCTTGAGGAGGAGGTGGTGTATTGGAACAGCAGCTTCTTTTCCGGATACACGTAGCGGTGCACCTTCTGGGCCGCCAGCGCGCCCTCGTGGAAGCCGGAGAGGATGAGCTTCAGCTTGCCCGGATAGGTGTTGATGTCGCCGATGGCGAAGATGCCGGGCACGTTGGTCTCGAACTTCTCGGTATCGACCGGGATCAGGTTCTCGTGCAGGTTCAAGCCCCAATCGGCGATGGGGCCGAGCTTCATGGTGAGCCCGAAGAAGGGCAGCATCACGTCGCAATCCACCGTGAGTTCGGAGCCGTCGTCCTTGCGGATCGTGGCGCCATGCAGCACGTGGTTCTCGCCCTTCAGGTGGCTCACCTGGCCGAGATGCAGGTCCATGTCGCCCGAGGCGACGAGGGAGCGCATCTTCTCTACCGTATGGGGCGCGGCGCGGAAGGCATCGCGGCGATGGAGCAGGGTCAGGCGCTTGGCGATGGGCTGCAGGTTCACGGTCCAGTCGAGGGCCGAATCGCCGCCGCCGACGATCAGTACCTTCTTGTCGCGGAACATCTCCATCTTGCGAACTGCATAGAAGACGCTCGTGCCCTCATAGGCCTCGATGTTCTCGATCGGCGGCTTCTTGGGCAGGAACGAGCCGCCGCCGGCGGCGATGATCACGGCCTTGCAGGTGAAGGTGGTGTCGTTTTCCGACGTCTTGACGCGGAAGAGGGGCGCCTCGGGCGTACCCAGCGTCTCGATGCTTTCCACCATCTCGTTGAAGTGGAAGGTCGGGTGGAAGGGCTCGATCTGGGCCATGAGGTTGTCGACGAGGCCTTGGCCCGTCACCATCGGGAAGCCCGGAATGTCGTAGATCGGCTTTTCCGGATAAAGCTCGGCGCACTGGCCGCCCACCATCGGCAGAATGTCGATGAGGTGACATTTGATGTCGAGGAGCCCCAGTTCGAACACGGCGAACAGACCCACAGGCCCGGCACCGATGATGACGACATCCGTTTCGATATGGTCGGTCATGAACAGGCTCCTTCGAGAGACCGCTTTCGAAAAGCACGGTCTCGATAACTTGGCAATGCGACAGGCTGGTTAGTTACCCGTCGGCGCGAGGGTGACTTCCAGGCCGTCGAGTTCCGGGGACCAGAGGATCTGGCAGGAGAGGCGCGAATTGGACCGCGTCATCACGGTGTCGAGCTGGTCCTCCTCCTCCCCGGTGGGAGGATAGAGCTTGCCCAGCCAGGACTCGTCCACGAAGACGTGGCAGGTGGCGCACTCGCAGGCTCCGCCGCACAGCCCCTCGATGGGCAGGCCCCAATCCCGGATAATCTCCATGACCCGCCATCCCTCGATGGCCTCGAGGGTGTGGCGCTGGCCGTCCCGGTCGGTCACATGGATAACGCCCATGAAAGGCTGATTCCTTCGCGTGGTTTACGGGGTGCAGCGCGGGAGGCGCGCCGGATGGGGTGCATATCGACTTTTCAGCCCGTTCCGTCAATGGATTAGGGCTACGTTTGTTGCCCCTGGGACCGTTTGCCTAAACCCCCAGGGTCTCCGCCCTCAGGCGCTCATCGGCCATCAGCTCGACCATGGAGCCCATGAAGCGCATTTCGCCGCGCTCGATCACAATGGCCCGGTCGCTGATGCCCGCGGCAAAAGCCCAGTTCTGCTCGGAGAGGAGCACCGCCACGCCCTCCGCCTTCATGGCCCGGATGGCTTCCGCCATCATCTGCACGATCACCGGGGCGATGCCCTCGGAGGGCTCATCCAGCAGGATGGCGTCCGGGTTGCCCATGAGAGTGCGGGCGATGGTGAGCATCTGCTGCTCCCCGCCGGACATCTGGTTGCCCCGCCGCCCGCGCATCTCGGCGAGGTTGGGGAAGAGCCGGAAGACCCGCTCGGGCGTCCAGGGGGACCGCCTCCCGCTGCCGGCCTTGCGGCCCGCCTCCAGGTTCTCGTCCACGGTCAGGTCCGTGAAGATGCGCCGGTCCTCGGGCACATAGCCGAGGCCGAGGCGGGCGATCCGGTAGGTGGACAGGCGGGAGAGGGTATGGCCCTTGAAGGTGGCCTTCTCGGCGGTTGCGGGGATCAGGCTCATGATGGCCTTGAGCGTCGTGGTCTTGCCCGCGCCGTTGCGGCCGACGAGGGCCAGCACCTCGCCCGCATAAAGCTGGAACGACAGGCCGAACAGCACCTGCGCCCGGCCGTAGGATGCGTTCATGTTCCAGATTTCGAGAAGCGGYGCGCTCATGCGGGGCTCACTCCTTTAGGCCGTTCGAGAGCATGTTCGTCGCCGAGATAAGCGCGCCGGACTTCCGCATTCTGGCGGATCTCGTCGGGGGCGCCGGTGGCGATGATCTGGCCGCGCACGAGCACGATCACCCGTTCTGCATGGCCAAACACCACATCCATGTCATGCTCGGTGAACAGAACGCCGATGCCCTTCGCATCGGCGATGGACCCCGTGAGCTCCATCAGCTCCGCGCGCTCGCGCGCCGCCATGCCGGCCGTAGGCTCGTCCATGAGCAGGAGCTTCGGCTGTCCCGCGAGCGCGATAGCAAGCTCCACCCGCTTCACGTCGCCATAAGCGAGAACAGAGCAGGGATGATCCGCAGCCTTCTCCATTCCAACCTGCTTCAGCAGGTTCATGGCTTCATCGCGATGGCGGTAGCGCGTGGGCGACCACAACGCACCGGTTTCGCGGCTGTGGCTGAGAAGCGCCATCTGCACGTTCTCGGCCACCGTCATGGAGAGGAAGGTTTGCGCCACCTGGAAGGTGCGGCCGACGCCGAGGCGAAAGCGCTTCTGCGGCGCGGTGTTGGTGATGTCCTGTCCATCGAGCAGAACCGCGCCGCGATCCGGGCGAAGCTGCCCGCCCACCATGTTGAACACGGTCGATTTGCCTGCGCCGTTCGGGCCGATGATGGCTAAAAGCTCGCCACGATCGAGCGAGAAGCTCACATCGCGCGCCGCCGCCACGCTGCCGAATGATTTAGCGAGGTGCTGCACGGAGAGAAGCATCATGCGCGCTCCTCGCGCCAGTATTGAAGGGTGCCGACGAGCCCGCGCGGGAAGAGGAGAACGATGGCGATGATGGTGGCGCCCAGCACCAGCCGCCACAGGGATGTGAGCGGCATGATCTGGTCGCGCAGCACATGCAGAACGCCTGCACCGACAAGCGGGCCGGTGACGGTTTGGATGCCGCCGAGAAGCAGCATGGTCAGCGCATCGACGGATGTCGGAATGCCGAGCAGACTCGGATCGACGGAGCCGCGCGAGAACGCATAGAGACCGCCCGCAAGCCCCGCCGCCGCGCCGGAAATGGCGAAGGCGATCCACCGATGCTGGCGGATTTTCAGGCCGATGGCCTCCGCGCGCGCTTCCGAGTCGCGCGCGGCGCGCAAGGCATAGCCGAACGGCGCATCGATGACGCGCACCAGCAGGAGAACCGTGAGCGATGTGAGGGCGAGCGTGAAGAGATAATAGGTTGCGGGGCTGGACGCCCAAGATGATGGCCATACGCCGACGATGCCGTTGTCACCGCCGGTCACCTCGACCCATTGGAACGCGACCGCGAAGATGATCTGCGCTGCGGCAAGCGTCATCATCGCGAGATAGATGCCGGACAGGCGCACCACGAAGGCGCCGATGATCGCCGCGCCGATGGCAGCGAGAGCCAAGCCCATGGGAAGCGCGCCTTCCATCGGAAGGTTCGCCCATTTCACGGCAAGCGCCGCGCCATAGGCACCGAGGCCGAAGAAGGCCGCGTGGCCGAAGCTCACGATGCCGCCGACGCCGATGAGAAGCTGCAGGCTGAACGCGAAGAGCGCGAAAATGAGGATCTCGGTTCCGACCTTCAGCACATAGTCATCGCCGATCAGCGGAAGGGCTGCGAAAACCATGATGGCGATGAAGGTGAACAGGGCGGTCAGCGGCGAGTGCTTGCGGCTTGCGATGCCTACCGCATGCGTGCCGCCGATCACTTCCGGCCTGCCGAAGAAACCGTTCGGCCTTAACGCCAGCACCACGGCCATGAGCAGGAAGACGACGACGAGCGTGCTTTTCGGAAAGATGAGGATGCCGAAGGCCTGCAATTGCCCGATGATGAGAGCCGCGAGAAACGCCCCGGGCACGCTTCCCATGCCGCCGACGACGGTGACCACGAAGGCTTCCGCGATGATGGAGAGATCCATGCCCGCATGGGCCGACACGCGCGGGATCTGCAGCGCGCCGCCAAGGCCTGCGAGAAACGCGCCGAGGAAGAGCGTGCCGGTGAACAGCAGGCGCTGATTGACGCCGAGCGCCGCGATCATGTCGCGATCCTGCGTCGCCGCACGTACCAGCACGCCGAAGCGCGTCTTGCGCAAGAGGAGCCACACGAGACCGAGCACCACAGGGCCGGCGGCGATCAGCACGAGTTCATAGGATGGAAAGCGCCGCCCGAGAATTTCGACAGGCGCGCGCAGGCCCGGCGCGCGCGGGCCCAGGATGTCTTCGGGTCCGAAAGCGAGGATCACGAGATCCTGCACCACGAGCACGACGCCGAAGGTGGCGAGCAGCTGGAAGAGTTCGGGTGCGCCATAGATCCGGCGCAGCAGCAGCACTTCGATCAGAACGCCGATGATGCCGACGATGAGCGCTGCCGCGAGAATGCCGGCCCAGAAGGTGAGGGGGCCGAAGGAATATTCGAGCAGGCGCGGCACCAATGTGGCGGCGGTGTAGGCGCCGATCATGTAGAGCGAGCCGTGCGCGAAGTTCACGATGCGCGTGACGCCGAACACGAGCGTGAGGCCACAGGCGGTGATGAAAAGGGAAGAGGCGCTGGAGAGCCCGTTGAGGGCCTGAATGACAATGAAGGAGGGGTCCATTTTTCACCCTCCCCTTGAGGGGGAGGGTCGGCCGTCAGGCCGGGGTGGGGTGGGAAGCGCAGAAGCTTCCGAGTTGGGCGAGCCATACAGGCCCGCGTAAATGGTGTCGAGAACGCCGGACATGTTCTCGCTCAGTTCGGCATTCCAGAATCGCATGACGCGATAGCCTTCGTTCTCAAGCCACCGGGTCCGGCGTTCGTCTTTCGCAGCTACATCATCCTGAGAATGATGGCCGCCATCGAGTTCGATGATGAGGCGGGCCTTCAGGCAGGCGAAGTCCGCAACATACGGACCGATCGGCACCTGCCGCCGGAAGTGGCTGCCATAAACGGGAATGGCCTTCAGGGCACGCCAGAGACGCTGCTCAGGCTCGGTGGCGTTCGAGCGAAGCTGTTTGGCATTTTCACGTCTAAAGCGGCTGATTTTCGACATGACTGGTTTTCTGTTGTGGTGCCACCCCACCCCGGCCTAGCGGCCGACCCYCCCCCTCAAGGGGAGGGTAAAGGCGCCCGCCCATCAATCCTTCCGCACCGCCTTCACCTCAGCCTCAGTCGGCATAAAGGAGGTACCGTCCTGGTAGGTCCACTCGCTCATGCCGCCATTCGCGCCCTTGAGCACGAGCTTGCCGACCCAGGCGCCCATGGTGGATTGGTTGTCGATACCGCGCATGGTGACGGGGCCGGCGACCGTATCGAATTTCGCATCTTCCAGCGCCTTGATCATCGCGTCAGTATCGGTCGAGCCGGCGCGCTCGATGGTGTCGCGGATCATGTTGACGACCATGTAGCCGAGCAGCGAGCCGAGACGCGGCGTCTCGTTGAACTTCGCGCGATAGGCGTCGATGAAGGCCTTGTGCTTGGGTTCAGTGATCTCGTCCCAAGGGTATCCCGTGACGGTCCATCCTTCAGGCACTTCGTCCTTCAGAGGCAGCAGCCATTCGGGCTCGCCGGTGAGCAGCGAGAGAACCGTCGCATCCTCGAACAGTCCGCGGGTGTTGCCCTCGCGGACGAATTGCGTGAGGTCGGGGCCGAAGAGCACGTTGAAGATGCCGTCGGGCTTGGCCTGCTCGAGCGCGGAGACGGTGGCGCCCGCCTCGATCTTGCCCAGCGCCGGATACTGCTCCGCGACGATCTCGGCATCGGGAATCTGTTCTTTGAGCAGGCGCTTGAAGGCTCCCGCCGCCGACTGGCCGAATTCATAGTTCGGCGCCACGATGGCCCAGCGCTTGGCGCCGGATGCCTTGGCCTGCTTCATGAGCATGCCGACCTGCATGGAATTGCTGGGCCGGACGCGGAAGGTATAGCGGTTGCCCTGCGCCATGGTGATGGCATCGGTCAGAGGCTCGGCGGCGATGTAGACGATCTTTTTCTGATTGGCGTAGTCCGCCATGGCCACGCCGACATTCGACAGAAACGAGCCGAAGAGCAGAACCGCGCCTTCGCGGCTGACCAGCTCGTCCGCCACGCGGGTGGCATCGCTCGTCGTGCCGCCGTCGTCGCGGGAGACGATCTCGAGCTTGCGGCCGAGAACCCCGCCCTTGGCGTTGATCTCGTCGAGCGCCATCTGCCAGCCGTTGCGGTAGGGCACGGTGAAGGCCGCCTGCCTGGCATAGGAATTGAGCTCGCCGATCTTGATCGGGGGCTGCTGGGCGACAGCGGGGCTGCCGAGGGCCAGCGCCAATCCAAGAGCAAGCCAGCGTGTCATCGATGCCTTCGCCATGACGCTTATCCTATTGATGTGCATGGATTTGCCCTGGATGTAGGGCCAATCGGCCTTGGAAGAAAGTCCAAATTGCCAAGGTTCGAAATTTCCTGCCTTGCTTGAGACCAAGGGGCAATGACCCATTTGATCTGATCGTTCCCTCGTTTCGCGTGGTCCCATGCTCCTCGACAATGATCCCGCCCGGGCCTTCATGCCCTATCCCGCCGTTTCCGTACCTAACGCGGAGCAGGGGCCCCTCGCGGGGCTGACATTTGCCGCAAAAGACCTGTTCGACGTGGCGGGCTACCCGACCGGATGCGGCTCGCCGCAGATGCTCGCGATGTCGGGGATCAAGACCCGCACGGCGCCCATCGTCCAGAAGCTGCTCGAATCGGGCGCCCGGCTGGTCGGCAAGACGATCACGGATGAACTCGCCTTCTCCATGAGCGGCAAGAACGCCCATTTCGGCACCCCGGTGAATGGCGGCGCGCCGAACCGCATTCCCGGCGGCTCCTCGGCAGGCTCGGCTGCAGCCGTCTCCAATGGATTGTGCGATTTCGCGCTCGGCACGGATACGGGCGGCTCGGTGCGTGCGCCGGCGAGCCATTGCGGGCTCTTCGGCATCAGGCCGACCCATGGCCGGGTGAGCCTGGAACTCTGCCACGATCTCGCGCCCTCCTTCGACACCTGCGGCTACTTCACCCGGGATGGCGCAACCTTCGTCCGGGTGGGCGAGGTGATGCTGGGAGAGGACACGAACCCGCTCTCCGAGAACCCGAAGCTGCTTCTGGCCAAGGATGCCTTCAGCCTTATCGCATTAGAGGTGCGGGATGCCCTCGCGCCGGCCCTCAAGCGGGTCGAGGCCGTGCTCGGCGCGCCGGAGGGGACAGAGGTGGCGGTCGAGGGTTTTATCGCCCTCTACTGGGCCATGCGCTATATCCAGAGCCGGGAGGCCTGGATGGTCGATGGGCCGATGATCGAGCGCTATCAACCCCCACTCGGCCCCGGCGTCGCGGACCGGTTCGAGTTCTCGCGGGCGGTCACGGATGCGCAAGTGGCTGAAGCCCAGGTGATCCGCAGCGCCTTCCGGGCGCGCTTCAACGCGCTGCTGGCGCGCGATACGGTGCTCGTCCTGCCGACCATGCCTGATGTCGCGCCGCTGCTCTCGGAGAGCGACGATGCCCTCAACGATTACCGCAACAAGGCGCTGAACCTGCTCTGCCTTTCCGTGCTGTCGGGCCTGCCGCAGGTTTCGATCCCGCTCGCCTCGCGCCTGAGCGCGCCGCTCGGCCTGTCCCTGATGGGGCCTGCGGGATCGGACAGGAGCCTCGTCTCCCTTAGCCAACGCATCGCCGATACCACTTCTGCCGATTGAACCCATCCTGCCCGATATCGTTAGCGGCGGGACCAGCCATAGGGGCACATGATGACCAATCCGACCGTTCACCCGCAGATGCCTCACGTGGCGGTGGCGAGCGCCTGCGTGCTCGGCGAAGGCCCGGTCTGGGACGACCGCTCGAATACGCTTTTCTGGGTGGACATCAAGAGCCCCGGCATCTGGCGCTATCATCCCGAGACGAACGAGCATTCGCGGGTCGATGCGCCCGAGCGCGTCGGCTTCATCGCGCTCACTCCCGATCCCGATGTAGTCATCGCGGGCTTCAAGTCGGGCCTTGCACGGTTCAACCTGAAGACGGCAGAGGCGGAGCCCATCGTCGCGCCGGAAAAGGATCTGCCGGGCAATCGCATCAATGACGGCTATGTGGGGCCTGACGGCGCGATCTATTTCGGCACCATGCACGATGACGAGACCGATGAATCGGGCTCGTTCTGGCGCTGGGACGGCAAGGAACTGAGCCAGTTCCATTCCGGCTTCATCGTCACCAACGGGCCCGCCTTCAGCCACGACGGCCAGACGCTCTATGCCACCGACACGGTGAATGGGGTCATCTATGCGTTCGATGCCGGAGAAGGAAAGGTCGGCGAGCCGCGCCGCTTCGCCCGCTTCGAGGAAGGCTGGGGCCATCCCGACGGCATGGCGGTGGATGCGGAAGGTTATGTGTGGGTCTGCCATTGGGGCGCATCCCGCATCACGCGATTCGCGCCGGACGGATCGGTGGAGCGCATCGTGCCCGTGCCCACCGCTCAGGTGACGAAATGCGCCTTCGGTGGACCGGACCTCGCCACGCTCTACATCACCACTGCATCCATCGGCCACGATCCGCATGTGGACCCCATGGCGGGGCATCTGTTCAGGCTGGATACGGGCGGCATTCGGGGGCTGAAGACCAACATCTTCGAGGGTTGAGCATGGCGATAGAGCGTTTCGGCACCGCGAACGGTGAGGATGTCCTTGAGATCACCCTCACCGGTCCCGATGGGATGCAGATGAAGGTGCTGACCTGGGGCGCGGTGATCCGCGACCTGATCGTGCCTTTCTCGGGCGGTCGGCAGCGGGTGGTGCTGGGCCTCAACTCCATCGAGGATTACATCGCCCACTCGCCCTATTTCGGAGCCATCGTGGGCCGGCATGCCAACCGCATCGGCGGCGCGCGGTTCACGATCAGGAACAAGACATATCGGCTTGATGCCAATGAGGGAGAAAACCAGCTCCACGGCGGCTCCATGGGCTTCGGCACGAGGCACTGGAGCATCGTCGCGCACAGCGAGGACCGGGTGACCTTGAGTCTCGTCTCCGAGGATGGCGACATGGGCTATCCGGGGCGAGTGGTTGCCACCTGCACCTATTATCTGCTGCCCAACGCCACTGTCGGCATCGAGCTGACGGCAACCACCGACCAGCAGACGCCGGTGAACCTCACGTCACACAGTTATTTCAATCTGGACGGCAGCCCGAACATCCTGTCTCACCAGCTCACGATCGCGGGTGATTACATCACGCCGACGCGGCATGACCTTATTCCCACGGGCGAGATCCTGCGGGTGGCGGATTCGGCTTATGACTTCACTGCTGCGCGATCCGTTGGTGCGGAGCTCATCAACGACGATACTCTTTACGATACCAACTACGTGCTGCGTGGCCCTTACGGAGTAATCCGTCATGCGGCCACGCTTTTGTCGCCCGCAAACGGTCTGAACATGGAGCTGTGGACCACAGAGCCCGGCGTTCAATTCTATGCGGGACATATGATCAATATCCCGGTTCCAGGCCTGGACGGTGCGCATTATGGCCGTCACGCAGGCCTTTGCTTGGAGCCGCAGCGTTTTCCCGACAGCCCCAATAATGCCCATTTCCCATCGTCTCTTCTCAAACCGGGGCAGGTTTCCAGGCAGGTCAGCGAACTGAGGTTCTCCGGCTAGCCTGGAACTTTGCCACAACTTGGCCGTTTTTTCTGCAGGCGTTGCGTTCCGAGAAAAACGAATGAGAAGGGAATGCTCTCGATGCCCGTGCTCGATGCGAAAGCCTTGGAGACCGACCCGCAGGGAATGGCTTTCCTCCGAAGCGTCTTGCGTCAAAAGCCCTTAGCCCCACAGATCGCATCCAAGGAGGTATCTCCTCGGAAGGAATTACCGCAGCCTCTGAGGACGCGCCTGCGCCTGGCGCGCAGGGCTAAGGATCTCATTACCCATCAGGTATGATTTGAGTTGCGGCAGGCACGCCTGCCGCCTTATCAGGCTGCTAAACCACGCTTGGTGAGAAGCGCATCCACCGTGGGCAAGCGTCCGCGGAACGACGTATAGGCTTCCGCCGGATCGCGCAGGTTGCCGGCCGAATAGATGAAGCGCTTCAGCCGCTCTGCCATGTCCTTGTTGAAGGCGTCCCCCGTTTCCTCGAACGCGACGAAGGCATCCGCGTCCAGCACCTCCGACCAGAGATAGCTGTAATAGCCTGACGAATAGCCGTCGCCGGAGAACACATGCGCGAAATGCGGCGTGCGATGGCGCATGATGATCTCGCGCGGCATACCGATCTTCTCGAGCGTCTCCTTTTCGAAGGCGGACACGTCGAGATCGCTCACATCCTTGCGGCGGTGAAGTTCGAGATCGACAAAGGCGGAGGCGAGATATTCGACGGTGGCGAAACCCTGGTTGAAGTTGCGCGCCGCCATCAGGCGCTCCAGCAATTCCTCCGGAATCGGCTCGCCCGTCCGGTAATGGGTCGCGTAGCGACGCAGGATGTCGGGTTGCGACAGCCAGTGCTCGTAGAGCTGCGAGGGAAGCTCTACGAAATCCGTCGAGACGGCGGTGCCCGCGAGCAGCGGATAGGTCACGTTGGAAAGGAGGCCGTGCAGGCCGTGGCCGAACTCGTGGAAGAGCGTGCGCGCATCGTCGAAGCTGAGAAGCGAGGGCTCGCCCGCGCCGCCCTTCGCGAAGTTCATCACGTTGACGATGATCGGGCGCACGTCGCCGGTCAGCTTTTCCTGCGAGCGGAAGGCGCTCATCCACGCGCCGCTGCGCTTCGAGCTTCGGGCGAAATAATCCCCAATGAAGGTGCCGATATGTTTGCCGTCCGCATCGAGAACTTCCCAGGCGCGGATATCGGGGTGATAGCGCGGGAAGTCCTTCAGCTCCTTGAAGCTCAAGCCGAACAAACGATGCGCGGTCTCGAAGGATGCCTCGATGATGCGGTCGAGCTGGAAATACGGCTTGATGACAGCCTCATCCAGATTGTGGCGCGCCATGCGCACCTGATCGGCATAGAAGCGCCAGTCCCAGGGCTCGATGACGATGTTGTCGCCCTTCGATTGCGCGAGAGCCTGCAGATCGTCGCGCTCCTCCTGTGCTCGTGCGCGGGCGGGCGTCCACACGTCGTTGAGGAGCTTGAGCACCGCGTCGGGCGTCTTCGCCATCGTGTCGGAGAGCTTGAAGTCGGAGAAGGTCTCATAGCCGAGAAGCTTCGCGCGCTCGACGCGCAGAGCCGCCATTTCGGCGATGATGGCCTTGTTGTCGGTCGCACCACCCGTATCGCCGCGGGACGCCCAGCCCTTGAAGGCCTGCTCGCGCAGGTCGCGCCGCTTCGAGAACTGCAGGAAGGGCTCGATGCTCGAACGCGACAGGGTGATCACGTATTTGCCGCTTAAACCCCGCTCCTCGGCGGCCCGCGCCGCCGCTTCGCGCAGGAAGGACGGCAGGCCTTCGAGATCGGCCTCGCCGTCGAGCACGAGCTGATAGGATTTCTCGTCGGCAAGCACGTTCTGGGCGAATTGCGTGCCCAGGCTCGCGAGCCGTTCGGTGATCGCGGCAAGCCGCTTCTTCTCCTCGCCTTGCAGCTTGGCGCCGGCGCGCACGAAGATGGTGTGATAGCGGTCGAGCACGCGCGCCTGTTCCGGCGTCAGGCCAAGGCTCTCGCGCTTCTCGTAGAGATCAGCGACGCGCTTGTAGAGCGCCTCGTTCATGAAGATGCTGTTGCGGTGCTTGGCGAGAATCGGCGCGAGATCGCGCTCGATGGCCTGGATCGCCTCGTTCGTATGCGAGCCCGAAAGGTTGAAGAATACCCCGCCCACGCGCTTGAGGCTCGCGCCGCTGCGTTCCAGCGCTTCGACGGTGTTGGCGAAGCTCGGTGCCTCCGCGCTCTCGGCAATCGTCTTGATCTCGTCCTGCTGTTCGGCCAGCGCTGAGTCGAAGGCGGGCCGGTAATGCTCCGGCGTGATGCTCTCGAAAGGTGGAAGGCCGAAGGGCGTGCTCCAAGGGCTGAGTAGTGGATTGGCCGAATGTGCGCTTGAAGCCGTCATGAATCGCTCCGCCTTGAATAGTGATGCTGTTTCTCAGTCTTACCCGCCTCGGGCGTCGTTCGGAAGAGGCGGGTCAGCTCTGCGCCAGGTGCCGGTTGAGGAAGGCCAGCGAACGCTGCGTGGCGTCCTCTTCGGCTGTGCCCCGGAAGCCGTGGCCCTGGCCCGGATAGACTTTGATCTCATAGGGCACGTTCTGCTGGCGCAGCAATGCCTCGACCGCATAGGCATTCGCCACCGGCACGATGGGGTCGGCCGAGCCGTGCAGAACCAGGGTCGGCGGCAGGCGCGATGTGGCGGCAATCGCGCCCTGCGGCAGCGGTCCGAAATAATTGACCAGGGTTTTCACGCGCGGGTCCGTGCTGGAGACGGCAAGGCCCAGCGCTGCGCCGAGTGAAATCCCAATGATCCCGATGCGGTTCGGGTCTACGAGCGGTTGCTTTCCGGCGAAGGCGAGGGCGTCCTGCACCGTGTCCATCCATGGCATGAAGTTCTGGAAAAGCGTGGCGAAAGAGGCCCGCTTCTCGCCCGTCCGGTCGAGGTAATGAACGAGATGCACCTGATAGCCGGCGGCAGCCACCGCGCGGGCGCCTTGCCGGTATTGGGTGTTGCGGTTCAGGCCATCGGCTCCATGCAGCATGAGCACCGCCGGGCGCGGGGTCGCACTGCCTGGTTCAAAGGTCTCGACCGTGATGGCTCTGCCGCCGCTGTTGAAGGTGTTGCGCTTGGCGGTCACGGGCATGGGGCTTGGCTTATCCTGTTGGGCGTGGAGACTGCTGGAGGCGGCAAGGGCCGCACCGATGAGAACGCTTCGTCGGGTCAGAGTCATGAGGGTTTTGAGACTGTGAAAGGGAGGTTGGGATACCCATGAGGTGGGGCCCGGATCGATGCCTTGCAGATGGCAAAAAGTCCCAGCGCCGCCCCTCGGTCCCTTTCGCGGTAATGGCCAAGGATCGTTTGCAGGTTCAGCACGTTGTTTGCAGAGCCGCGAGATGTTCTCGCACCACCAGAGATCCACCCGATGCGTCCAGCCCCTGTCCCTGTGCCTCCAGAGAACGAAGTCGAGCCCCCTGGAGTCCCCGGCCTGTCCGGTCTGCTGACCTTGGCTGTCGGCGTCGTCGTCCTGGCAGCACTTTATGTGGGGCAGGATGTCTTCCTGCCCGTCGTCATGGCCATTCTCCTGGCCTTCGTGCTCGCGCCTTTCGTGGATG
This sequence comes from Microvirga sp. P5_D2, assembly GCF_054049475.1. NCBI lineage: Bacteria > Pseudomonadati > Pseudomonadota > Alphaproteobacteria > Hyphomicrobiales > Methylobacteriaceae > Microvirga > Microvirga sp. P5_D2. The sequence goes on from NZ_JBFUMH010000008.1 coordinate 14,719, forward strand.
TGATGCGCCGTTGGCATCTGGGGCGCGTGCCCTCTGTCATCATCGCCGTTCTCGTGGCGCTCGGCATCATCGTCTCCATCGGCGGCCTCATCGGCTTCCAGGTGGCAGGGCTCGCATCGGATCTTCCCCGCTACCAGACCACCATCGAGAGCAAGGTCGGCTCCCTGCGCGAGAGCACCATCGGCAGGCTGTCGCACGCACTGCGCGATTTCGGGCATAGGTTCGACCGCGCGGTTGCCGAGCAGCCGCAGGAGAACGCGCAAGCCTCACCGAATGCCGGCGAGTCGCCCGCTCCCGCAGAGGCGGGGCCGCTGCCGGTCGAAGTTCACCAGCCTGATCCGACCCCGGCCCAGATGGCGCGCGACGTGCTGCTGCCTGTGCTCGAGCCGCTCGCCACCATGGGCATCGTCTTCGTGGTGCTGGTCTTCATTCTCATGCAGCGAGAGGATCTGCGCGACCGCATGATCCGCCTGTTCGGCGCCAGCGACCTGCATCGTACCACAGCCGCCATGGACGACGCCGCCCGCCGCCTGAGCCGCTATTTCCTTACCCAGCTCGCCCTGAACGCGTTGTTCGGTCTTTTGGCCGGTATTGGCCTCTGGGCCATCGGCGTGCCAAGCCCCGCCTTGTGGGGCGTTTTCGCGGCCCTCATGCGCTTCGTGCCCTATATCGGCTCCTTCGTCGCGGCGGTCCCGCCGATCGTGCTGGCGGCTGCCGTCGATCCCGGCTGGTCGATGGCGTTGATGACCCTGGCGTTGTTCCTCATCGGCGAGCCTTTGATGGGCCATGTGGTCGAGCCAATCGTCTATGGACAGAGCACCGGCCTGTCGCCCTTCGCCGTTGTCATTTCGGCGATCTTCTGGACCTGGCTGTGGGGACCCATCGGCCTGCTCATCGCAACGCCGCTCACCCTCTGCCTTGTGGTTCTGGGGCGGCACGTGGAACGCCTTGAATTTCTCGATGTGCTGCTCGGCGACAGGCCCGCCTTGTCGCCGGCGGAAAACCTCTATCAGCGTATGCTGGCCGGCGATCCGGACGAGGCTCTGGAATCGGCGGAGGTTCTGCTGAAGGAGCGTTCCCTGACCTCCTATTACGACGAGGTTGCGCTCAAAGGCTTGCAGCTTGCCGCCAACGATGCAACGCGCGGCGTGCTCACCCATCGCCAGCTCGATCAGGTAAGGGGTGTGATCGCATCGCTCGTGCAGGATCTCGGCGGCCACGACGACATCGAGCCGCCGGTGCAGAAAACCAAGGATGAGCCGGTCGCGTCGCCGCAGAGCGAGAAGCCCGCGATCAAGGAACCTGCCATCGTCGGTGAGATGCCCCACGAGGACAAGATCACTGAGAGCTGGAAAGCGGATGGCGCCGTCATGTGCATCGCGGGCCGCGGACCTCTGGATGAAGCAGCGTCCGAGATGCTGGCGCAGCTTCTTCATAAGCACGGGCTCGGCAGCCGTCTCGTGCCGCACGAGGCCGTCTCACGCTCCACCATCTTCAATCTCGATATGACCGGCGTGCAGATGATCTGCATCAGCTATCTCGAGATCAGCGGCACGCCCGCGCATCTGCGGTATCTGCTGCGCCGCCTGCGCAAGCAGGCGCCGAAAGCGCCCATTCTCGTAGGTCTGTGGCCGGCCGAGGATGCGGTGCTGAAAAGCGAGGCGATGCGCGCCACTCTTGGCGCGGATTACTACGTGTCGTCCATGCGCGACGCAGTAGTGTGCTGCCTGAAGGTCGCCACCGGCGAGGAGCAGATTCCGCAAGCCGTGACGACGGAGAGGGCTGCAAACGAAGCGTCGGCGGGAAAGCGGTTGCCGCTGCCGGCGTAGTCTTTCCTTTTACAAACACACTGTCATCCCGGACGGCGTAGCCGATCCAGGATCGCTATCCGAGCTGAGCGTCTGAACCACCACGCCGTCATTCCCGCGAAGGCGGGAACCCATAACCACCGAAGGGGCAGAATAAAGCTCGCGGGTTTCGTTGCGCTTTTCCTCAAACCGTAGTGGTTCCGGGCTCGGCTCTGACGAGCCGCCCCGGAATGACAAAGGGCTCTATCTGTAAAACGATCCCGGATCGGCTGACGCCGTCCGGGATGACGTTTGTGAGTGAGGCCCGTCAGGCAACTTTCTTCCGCGCAAGCCGCGCTTTGATGCTTTCGGGGTCCGCACGCGGCGTCGCTGCGAACAATGTCTTGGTGTATTCGTGCCTCGGGTCGGAGAACACCTCGTCGCGGGTGCCGTATTCCACCGCTTCGCCGAAATACATCACCATCACCTCATCGGCGATGTAGCGCACCACCGACAGGTCGTGGCTGATGAAGACGTAGGTGAGGTTGAACTCGTCCTGGAGATCGGCCAGCAGGTTCAGCACCTGCGCCTGAACCGAAAGGTCGAGGGCTGAAACCGGCTCGTCGAGAACCAGCAGGCTCGGATTGAGCATCAGGGCGCGGGCGATCGCGATGCGCTGGCGCTGGCCGCCCGAGAACATGTGCGGATAGCGGTTGTAATGCTCTTCGCTGAGGCCGACCTTCTTCAGCATGGCCATGGCGCGAGCTTTGCGCTCGTCCGCCGGAACGCCGCCCTGAATCACCAGCGGAGTAGTGAGCGTGTCGCCGATCTTCTTGCGTGGGTTGAGCGAGCCATAGGGGTTCTGAAAGACGATCTGCACTTCGCGGCGCAGATCCTTCGTGAGATCTCCTTTCGCGATGTCGACCTTCTTCCCCTGGATGAAGAGTTCACCGGAGGTCGCGGGGTCGATCAGCGTGAGAATGCGCGCGAGCGTGGACTTGCCGCAGCCGCTCTCGCCGACGATGGCGAGGGTCTTGCCCTTCTCGACCTCGAAGCTCACGCCCTTGACGGCGTGAACGGTGTTTCCCTTGGTGAAGAGGCTGCCGGGCAGGTGGTAGTCGCGGACGATGTTTCGGGCTTCGAGAACAACACTCATGATACGGCCGCTCCGGAGATTTCGGTTCCGTCCTTGAAATAATCGGCGATGGTGGGCAGGCGGTCACCCGTCGCGTTGTCGGGCAATGCAGACAAAAGTGCCTTCGTGTAGTTGCTGCGCGGGTTCTCGAACAGTGACAGCACGTCCGCCTCTTCCATCTTGCGGCCCTTGTACTGCACGACCACTCGGTCGGCAGTCTCAGCGACCACGCCCATATTGTGGGTAATCATGATCATGCCCATTCCGTGATCGTCCTGAAGCTTCACGAGAAGATCGAGGATCTGCTTCTGGATCGTGACGTCGAGAGCCGTCGTCGGCTCGTCGGCGATCAGCAGCTTCGGATTGCAGGCGATCGCCATGGCGATCATCACGCGCTGGCACTGACCGCCGGACATCTGGTGCGGGAATGAATCCAGGCGCTCGGCCGGATTGGGAATGCCGACCGCGGTCAGGAGCTCGATGGCGCGTGCGCGCCGCTCCTTCCGTCCGAGGCCAAGGTGGAAGCGCAGCACTTCCTCGATCTGGAAGCCGACGGTGTAGCATGGATTGAGGCTTGCCATCGGCTCCTGGAAGATCATCGCGATGTCCTTGCCGACGATCTTGCGGCGCTCGGCATCGGTCAGGCTCAGAAGGTCGCGGCCGTTGAAAGTCATCTTGTCGGCCGTCACCTTCGCGGTCCACGGCAGAAGGCCCATCACGGCAAGCATCGACACGGACTTGCCCGAGCCGGATTCGCCCACGATGGCCAGGACCTCGCGCTCGTGCACTTTAAGCGACACGCCGTCGACCGCCCGGAACAGGCCGGTGGAGGTCTGGAACTCGACGACGAGGTTCTCGATTTCAAGAAGCGCCATGGTCAGGACCTCTTCAGTTTGGGGTCGAGCGCGTCGCGAAGACCATCGCCCAGAAGGTTGAAGGCCAGAACCGTGATGAGGATCGCGAGACCGGGGAAGGTCACGACCCACCACGCACGGAGCACGAACTCGCGGGCATCGGCCAGCATGGTGCCCCATTCAGGCGACGGCGGCTGCGCGCCGAGGCCGAGGAAGCCGAGCGCTGCGGCGTCGAGAATCGCGGTCGAGATGCCGAGCGAAGCCTGCACGATCAGCGGCGCGGTGCAGTTCGGCAGCACTTCCTTGAACATCAGGCGCATGGTGCGGGCGCCGCTCACGCGGGCTGCCATCACGTAGTCCTTGGTGGTCTCGGTGATCACCGCGGCGCGCGCAAGGCGCACATAATGCGGCAGGATGACCAGCGCCACCGCGAGCATCGCGTTCATCAGGCCGGGGCCCAGCACCGCCACGATCACGATGGCGAGCAGCAGGCTCGGCAGCGTGAGGATGATGTCCATCAGTCGCATGATGAAGATCTCGGTGATGCCGCGGAAGAATCCGGCGACAAGGCCAAGCACCGTGCCGACGGCGATGGAGATCGCCACCACGAAGATTCCAATGAGTAGCGACAGGCGCGCGCCGAAGATCAGGCGCGAGAGGATGTCACGGCCGATCGGGTCCGTTCCGAGCGGATAGGCGATCGAGCCGCCCTCCTGCCAGAACGGCGGCTTCAGGGCGATGGCGGTGTTCGTGATGTTCGGGTCGTGCGGTGCGATCACAGGCGCCAGAAGCGCGACCAGCACGACGGTGACGATGATCACGAGACCTGCGACGGCGCCGTGATTGGCGCTGAAATAGCTCCAGAACTCGCGAAGCGGATGGGGCGGGGTGGCCGTTGGAACGGCAACGGCCGGAGTTTCCATGGTTTCAGTGGTCATCGCGTATGCCTGATACGAGGATTGATGAGGCCGTAGGCAAGGTCGACGAGAAGGTTCACGCCCATCACCACGACGCCGAGCAGCAATGCGCCACCTTGCAATACCGGATAATCGCGGCGGAAGATGGCATCGATGAGCCATTTGCCGACGCCCGGCCAGGAGAAGATGGTCTCGGTCAGGATCGCGCCGGTGAACAGAACACCCACCTGCAGGCCGATCACCGTCACGACGGGGATCAGTGCGTTGCGTAGGGCATGAATCGCGACGGTGCGGAAGCGGGACAATCCCTTGGCCTTGGCCGTGCGGATGTAGTCCTCGCCCAGAACCTCCAGCATGGCGGAGCGCGTCATGCGGGCAATCACGGCAAGGGGCACGGTGCCGAGCACGATCGTGGGCAGGATCAGGTGCTCGACCGCAGACCAGAACGCCTCCGGCTCATCGGACAGAAGCGTGTCGATCAGCAGGAAGCCCGTGATCGGCTCGATATAATAGAGAACGTCGATGCGCCCCGAGACCGGCGTGAGGTCGAGCTGCACCGAGAACAGCAGGATGAGGATGAGGCCCCACCAGAAAATCGGCATGGAATAACCGGTGAGCGATATGCCCATCACGCCATGATCGAAGATCGAGTTTCGTCTGACCGCCGCGATGATTCCCGCTGGCAGCCCGAGGATGAGGGCGAACAGGATCGCGCAGGTGGCGAGCTCGATGGTGGCGGGAAACAGGGCGGAGAACTCGTTGAGCACCGGCTCCTGCGTGATCATCGACTTGCCGAGATCGCCCTGAAGAACGCGGGCGAGGTAGATCCCGTACTGGACGATGATCGGCTTGTCGAAGCCATACTCCTTGCGCAGCTGCTCGTGCCGCGCGGGGTCGATGCCGCGCTCGCCCGCAAGGGTTTCAATCGGATCGCCCGGAACGAGGCGGATCAGGAAAAAGGCGAGCAGCGTGATTCCGATGAAGGTCGGGATGATCAGGCTGACGCGTGTCAGGATGAATCTAAGCATGGCCAAAACGGAAAAAGGCGGAGCGGCCATAGAGGCCGCCCCGCCAGGTTAACGGGAAGAAGGCTTACTTGCCCTTGAGGTCCACGCCGTAGAAGGTGTGGCGACCAAACGGCGACAGCTTGAAGTCGACGACTTCCTTACGGACGGGCTTTAGCTGCACGGCGTGAGCCACCGTGAACCACGGAGCCTGCTCCTTGAAGATCACCTGAGCCTGCTGGTAGAGCTTCGTGCGCTCGGCCATATCGGTCACGACCTTTGCCTTCGTCACGAGATCGTCGAACGGCTTGTAGCACCACTTGGCGATGTTCGAGCCCGAAGCGCTCTGCGCCGAGGCGCAGCCCAGAAGGGTGTGCAGGAAGTTGTCCGGATCGCCGTTGTCGCCCGTCCAGCCCAGCTGAGCCATCTGGTGCTCGCCGGCCTGGGCGCGCTTGCGGTACTCGCCCCACTCGAAGCTCTTGATCTCAGCCTTCACGCCGATCTTGGCGAGGTCGGCCTGCATCAGCTCGGCGATGCGGCGGGCATTCGGGTTGTAGGGACGCTGCACCGGCATGGCCCATAGATCGGTCTCGAGGCCGTTCGGGTAGCCAGCTTCCGCCAGGAGCTTCTTGGCGGCTTCCGGATCGTACGGATCTTCCTTCACGGCGTCGTTGTAAGACCACATGGACGGCGGGATCGGGTTCTTGGCGGGAACGCCCGAGCCGAGGAACACGGCGTCGACGATGGCCTTCTTGTTCATGGCCATGTTGAAGGCCTTGCGGACGCGCACGTCGTCGAAGGGCTTCTTCGTGGTCTGGTAGGCGAGGTAGCCGATGTTCAGGCCAGCCTGCTCCATGAGCGTAACGTTCGGGTCCTTCTTGATGGCCTCGAGGTCAGCCGGGTTCGGATACGGCATCACGTGGCACTCGCCCTTCTGGAGCTTGGCCCAGCGGACGGAAGCGTCGGGGGTGATCGAGAACACGAGATCGTCGATCTTTGCCTTGCCGCCCCAGTACTCAGGGAAGGCCTTGAAGCGGACGATGGCGTCCTTCTGGTACTGCACCAGCGAGAACGGGCCGGAGCCGATCGGATCTTGGTCGATCTTCTCGGGGGTGCCGGCCTTCAGCATGGCGTCGGCATATTCCTTCGACTGCACGCCAGCCCACTGCATGGCGAGGTTCGACAGGAAGGGAGCCTCAGGCTGGTTGAGGGTGATCTTGACGGTGTAGTCGTCAACCTTCTCGACCGACTTCAGCAGCTTGGGCATGCCCATGTCGTTGAAGTAGGAGTGGTTGGGGCTCGTCACCTTGAAGAAAGGATTCTCTTCCTTCCACTGACGCTCGATCATGAACACGATGTCGTCGGCGTTCAGGTTGCGGGTCGGCTTGAAGGACTTGTTGGAATGGAACTTCGCGTTCTTGCGGATGTGGAAGGTGTAGACCGTGCCGTCAGCGGAGATGTCCCACTTCTCGGCGAGACCGGGGACAACCTTGGTGCCGCCGCGCTCGAAGTCCACGATGTTGTCGTAGATGTGCTCGTTCACGTCGAACGAGGTGCCGGTCGTGTTGATGCCGGGGTAGAAGTTTTCCGGGCTACCCTCGGAGCAGTACACGAGGGTTTTGGCTGCCAACGGAGCGGCGGCCAGGAAAGCCGGAACGCAGATAGCTGCGAAAAGGGCTGATTTCTTCATTATGTTGGTCCTCTGAGACGGCACTACTCATGGCCGTTCTGTGACGAAGTTAAGGTGCGAAGCCCCAATAATGTCAATCTATCCGCGCGACCTTGGATAATTTTTAGACGAATTTTACCATTTCGTGCACTTCGGGCGCGATTTTTGAAATCTTCGCAATGTCAATTTTTCGCGATTCTGCGGGGTTTCCGGCGCGGGACCGGAATTTTCATCCACAGCCCGGTGCGAAATTGGTAAATGCCGTCAGGCCGGGGTCGACGCTTCGCTCTGTTCCGCCGGGGCAGCCTCGATGACCTTGGCCGCGAGATCGCCACGGCTGAAGGGCTTGTTCAGGAGCAGGTAGTTGTCCGGCATCCTGGCCGGGTCGGCATAACCCGTCACCAGAAGGACGCCGACGCCGGGGCGGATGGCACGTGCCTTATCGGCGAGTTCCGTCCCGGTCATCCCGGGCATGGCGAAGTCGGCGATCAGCAGGTCGAGCTGGTCGTCCGCGCGCAGAATGTCGATGGCGGTCGCGCCGTCGGCGGCTTCCACCACCCGGTGCCCCATCTCGGCGAGATAGGCGGAGGTGACGGTGCGCACTTCCGCGTCGTCATCGACCAAGAGGACACGCACCTTGCGGGAGTTGAACTCGGCTTCTTCCTGCCGGTTGGGCCCCTGCCGGTGCTCCGTGCTCGTGCGCGAGAGGTAGAGCTCGACGACGGTGCCCGAACCCACGGTGCTGTTGATGACGACCGTGCCGCCCGATTGCTGCGCGAGGCCGTAGACCATGGGCAGACCGAGGCCCGTTCCCTTGCCTACCTCCTTGGTGGTGAAGAACGGCTCCAGCACGCGTGATAGAACTTCGGGCGGAATGCCGCTGCCGGTATCCGTCACCGAGATGACCACGTAATCGCCCTGGCCTAGATCCGCGATGCGGCCTTCCTCGACGCTCTCGTTGCGCGTGGAGAGGGTCAGGGTGCCGTTCTCCGGCATCGCGTCGCGGGCGTTGATGCAGAGGTTGAGGATCGCGAGTTCGAGCTGGTCCGGATCGACCATCGCCGTCCACAGACTGTCGGCGAGCTGCTTCTCGATGCGGATCATGCCGCCCAGCGTGCGCATGAGCAGATCGTTCATCTCGCCGATCACCTGATTGACGTCGACGGCCTGGAGCCGCAGGTCGCGCTGGCGGCTGAAGCTGAGAAGGCGCTGCGTCAGCGATGCGCCGCGCTCGGCCGCATAAGTTGCGTTCTGCAAGAGACGCGTGAGGCGCGGATCGTCCGGCGCGCGGCGCGAGGCCAGATCGAGGCTGCCAAGCACGGCCATGAGAAGATTGTTGAAGTCATGCGCCACGCCGCCGGCGAGTGTGCCGAGCGCCTGCATCTTGTCCGCCTGACGCAGGCGCATTTCCATCAGCTTGCGTTCGGTGATGTTGCGCTCGATCGTAGCGAGCTTCGTGACCGAACCTGCTTCATCGAGAATCGGAATGTGGTTGATGAGGAACCACCGCGCATCGCCGTCCTTGCCTAAGCGCTCTTCGACGATTTCATCGGGCGCTTTCGCAGCAATGGCGCGGCGTTCCGCCTCTTCGATCATGCGGGCGCGCTCCGGCGAAACGAAATCGCGCTCGCGATGGCCGAGGCAGGAATCCGGCTGGCATGCGAGGCTTTTCGCCTTGGCAGCGTTGAGGCGCACGAAGCGACCGTCGCGATCCTTGAAGGAGATCAGGTCGTCGGAGCTTTCCATCAGGCCGCGCAGCAGCGCACGCTCTGTGTCGAGTTCCTGCGCGAGACGCCGACGCTGATAGGCGACGGCTACCATGTTGGAGAGTGCGTCCGGATCCCAGGGCTTGGGCATATAGGCCATAATGCGGCCTTTGTTGACCGCGCCGATGACCGCTTTGAGATCCGCATAGCCCGTCAGAAGAATTGCTTCCGCATCCGTGGAGATGCGCGCCTTGGCAAGAAATTCGTCGCCCGGCATTTCCGGCATGCGCTGATCGGAGATGATGATCGCGATGTCGGGTTCATGCTTGATGATGTCGAGCGCCTTGATCGGGGAGGATGCGGTCAGCACGCGATAATCGCCCTCGAAGAGATCCTCGAGCGCAATAAGAATGTCCGGCTCGTCATCGACGACCAGAATCGTGCCATTCTCCGCGTTCATCCCACTCGCTAACGTCATCAACCAATTCGCCTCGGGATCGTAATGGTGAAAGCGGCGCCGCCCATGGGCCCCTCATCCACCGTAATCGACCCTTTGTGGGCCTGAACGACGCTATAGGCAATCGCAAGGCCAAGCCCGGTTCCAGACCCCACGGATTTTGTCGTAAAGAACGGTTCGAAAATCCGCTCCCTCAGCTCCGCTGGGATGCCCGGACCCGTATCGCTGATCCTGATGGTATAGGTTGTCTCGTTGCTCTCGGTTTCAATATCGATGGCCCCGGTACTTTTGATCGCATCGGCCGCATTGCCGACGATGTTCATGACCACCTGGTTGAGCAGGGCAGGAGAACAATAGAGGTCCGGCACCGCTCCGTATCGGCGGCGGACGTCGATTCGCGCGCCGAGCTTGTGGCCCAGGAGCGCCAGCACGGTTTCGATGGATTCCGGCACGTTGACAGTCTGGAAATCGCCCTCGTCGAGGCGCGAGAAGCGCCTGAGATTGAGAACGAGTTCCTGAATGCGGCCAAGACCCAGTTTCATGGCGCCGACGCGATCCTGAGACTTAGATACCTGCCGGTCCAGCCCTGTCTCGGGCGGTAGCCTGGAGGCGATCTCGCCCAGCAATCTCTCCACCGTTCCCTGATGGGCCTGGACGAAGGCGAGGGGATTGTTGATCTCGTGGGCGATGCCGGCCACTAATTCGCCGAGGGAGGCCATCTTGGCCGCCTGCACGAGCTGGGCCTGCGTTCCCTTCAGGCGCTGATTCGCATCCTCCAGCTCCCGATTCGCCTTGGCGAGCGCCTCGGCGGAGGCTGCCTCCGCTCGGGCGCGGGCCAGCGCCAGTTCGCGCCCGCGCAACTCGGCCTCGATACGCCAGTTCTCGTCCTGCATCAGCTTGCGGCGCACGAGCGCCCGGATGCGCACCCGCATCACGTCGGGCTCCACGGTCGTGGGCACGATGTCGTCCACGCCGGCCGCAAAGGCGCGGGCGAGGGTGTCGCCGCCCTCCTCGTTGCCGAGGCCGACGATGGCGAAGCTCGGAACCTCCATGCCTGGCATGGGAGCAAGGCCCCGATAGGTGTTCAGCTGCCGGCACAGCTCGATGCCATCGAAGCCGGGGCTCAGCAGATTGACGAGCACGCAGTCCCAGGTAGAGCCGGGGCTGCGGATTTCCTGGAGCGCCGCGATGGCGTCCGACGCCTGGGTCACCGCATAGCCCTCGCGGGCGAGAAGATCCTGCATGGCGGTGCGTCGGGTCAGGCTATCGTCGACGACGAGGACGCAGGCGCGGCGGAAGGTGCCGAAGCTCGGGGCCTCGCGCTCCTCCTTCGCCTCGGGCGGCGGAGCCCGGCGACGCAGGAGAGCCTTGATGCGCAGGATGATCAGCTCCTGCTCGGCGGATTTGGAGATATAGGCGTCGGCCCCGCTCTCCAGCCCCTGACGCTCCACGCCCCGCTCGCGGGCTTCGGTGAGCATGATCACGGGCGTGGCGCGGGTGCGCACGTTCAGGCGCATCTGACGGGTCAGCTCGTCGCCGTTCATGCCGGGCAGGTGATAATCGGCGATCACGAGATCCGGCAACTTCTCGTTGAGGCCGTCCAACGCTGCCTCTGCGGTGGCGTGCCAGGATACGCTGAAGCCGTTCATCTCCAGCATGTAGCGGAGCTGCAGGGCCTGCGTTTCGGAATCCTCCACGAGCAGAATGTGGGCGGCCTGAGCCACGGAGCCTGCGCTCATTCAGCCTCTCCCCGCACCAGCCTTAAGATTCGGGGCGCGATCAGGTCGAGGGGCAGGCTGATGCGGACGCCGCCCATGCGCTGGGCCGCCGCCGGCATGCCATAGACCACGGCGGTGCTCTCGTCCTCGGCCATGGTGTAGCCGCCGGCCTGGCGCAGTTCGACGAGGCCCCTGGCTCCGTCCTCGCCCATGCCGGTGAGAATGACCCCGAGCCCGCGCCGGCCGACCGTCTTTGCCATGGATTGAAACAGGCTGGTGGCGGAGGGGCGCTGGTTGCCCACGGGCGGCTCCCCGCTCACGCGCAGGGTGCCCGCGGGCGAGAGCAGGAGGTGCCGGTCGCCCGGCGCCACATAGACCCTGCCGCCGACAGGAATCTCCTGGTCCTGGGCAAGGCGCACATCAAGGGGCATCAGCCCGTTCAGCCAGGAGGCGAAGCCCTCCATGAAGGGCGCGCCCATATGCTGGACGAGAAGGATCGGCAGGGGGAAATCGGCGGGCAGGCTGCCGAGGATCTTGGCGAGAGCCGGAGGGCCACCTGTGGAGGCGGCGATGCCCATGATGTTGGGGCGCGAGAGGTCCGTCTCCGATTCGCGGTTGAATACCGGTGTCGGGGCTGCCGGCCTCCAAGCGAAGGAACGCTGCCGGACGACCGGCACCTGGCTCATGATGTAGAGCTGCGTGCAGATGGTCTCGGCGATGGCCGCATAGCCGGCGCTCGACACGCCCACAGGCTTCTCCACGACGGAGAGAGCGCCTGCGCGCAAGGCGTTCATGGAGATCTTGAGGGACGAGTCCTCAATGCTGTCGGCGATCACCACGATGGGGGTCGGGCGCTCCGTCATGATGCGGCGGGTGGCTTCCAGCCCGTCCATGCCGGGAAGGCGGATATCCATCGAGATCACGTCCGGCTGGACGCGGCCGATTTCATGAAGCGCCTCTTCCGCCGATTCCACCGCTGCGGCGACGGTTAGGCGCGGATCGCGGGCAATAATGTGGACGAGCAGCTGCCGGACGACGAGGGAATCCTCGACGACCATCACTCTGACCCGCGATTGAGACGAGCCGCTCATAATACCTGTCCGATCGTCGCCAGCAGCTCGCGCTGGTCGAACTTCTGCTTGGTAATATAGGCGCTCGCTCCAAGATCGAGACCCTTGCGCACATCTTCCGGGTCAGCACGCGAGGTCATGAGGATGACCGGCAGAGCGGACAGGCGCGGATCTGTCTTGATCGCCTGGAGCAGTCTGAAGCCGTCCATGCGCGGCATTTCCACATCCGCGATGACGAGGTCGATCATCGCCTCGCCGGATCGCAGCACGTTGAGCGCGTCGATGCCATCGACGCTGAGCAGAACCTGATAGCCCTGCGCTTCCAGGATACTCTTCTCGAGCGTCCGTGTGGTGATCGAATCGTCCACCACCAAGATCGTTCGGGACTGCTGCTCCGCTTCGGCTGCAAGGCCAAGCCCGGTGGCGGCGAGCCTGCTTTCGTTGCGCACCCAATGGTCGATCAGGCGCTCGGGGCTGAGCACAAGCGCGGGCATCTCGTTTTCGAGGAGGATGGTTCCCGACACCATCTCGCTCAGGCCGATAGCCTGCACGTCGCTGACGAGCATGGTGCGCACGTCATGGAACGCGTTGACGGCGAGCGCGCAGGTGCGTGAGCCATGGCGGATGAGCACGGCCTTCACGTTTCCGGCCTCGGTGGGGATGGGGGCATTGGCGGATCCTGTGAGGGCTGCAAGTGCGATCACAGGAGTCACAACGTCTTGCCCCTCGATCTCGATCCGTGCGGCAGGTCGTCCCTCCACATGTTCAAGGGCATTCGAGCTCAGCCGCAGAAGGCGCACTACCGCGTGCGCGGGCAATCCGAACATGCGTCCTTCGGCTTCGAGCAGCAGCAGCGGCTGGCGCGCGGCGGTGAAGGGCACGTTCAACAGCACCTCGGTGCCGGAGGGAAAGCGCGGCCGCAGCAGAACCGAGCCCTGCATCTTGCGCACCGCCTCCGCCACCACGGAGAGGCCCATGCCACGGCCAGAAAGACGATCGACCTCGCCGGCCGTCGAGAAGCCCGGCGCGAAGACCAGCGAGAGAAGCTGATCGATCATGGGCGGGGGACTGCCCTCCAAGCGCGGCGGGATAAGGCCGCGCTCGATGGCCACCTGCTCGATACGCTTGAGGTCCGGGCCGCGCCCGTCGTCGCGGATGCTGATGGTGAGGCGTCCGTTGCGCGAGGCAAGCTCGAGCGTCACTTCCGTCCGCTCCGACTTGCCCTTGGCGATGCGCTCGGCGGCGGGTTCCGCGCCATGGCTCACGGCATTGCGCAGAAGGTGCATCACCGGGTCCTTCAGAGCCTGAAGAACTTGGCGGTCGGCCTGGATGTCAAGGCCGATGCTGCGCACCTGCACGTCGCGGCCCTCAACGCGTGCGATCTCGCGCACCATGTGGCCGAAGCCGCCGAACACTGTCTCCGCCGATACGAGCGAAATACGGTCGATGTTCTCGCGCACCTGCCGCGCCGCCTGATCGATGGACCAAGCGGATTGCCGCTGCTCGCGGGAGAGATTCGAGAGGCGGCGCAGCAGCGTCTTCAGGTTCTGGTCGAAATCGCGAAGACGCGGCGTGAAGGATGCGCCTGTCCGCACGGGCACATCGGCTCCCGTCTCGGCGGACGATGCCATGATGGTTGCCTGGGCATAGAGCTGCTCCCAGCCGCGTCTGAGACTGCGCGCCTCAAACTCGATCTCCCGAAGCGTGTCGTTGATGGCCTCATCCGCCTGCAGCTCCGCGAGGAGCTGGTGCATGGAACCGGACAGATCCTCCATCTGATCGGCCGACACGCGAAGAAAGGTTCCTGCGCTCTCTGCGGGCACGGCAGGTTCGGGCTTTGCCGGCGCGGGCGCTTTCTCTGCAGGTTGCGGTGGCGCAGGCTTGGGCGCGGCCACAGGCTCCGCCGATGGGCGCAGAACGACCGCAACGAGGTCCTCGATGGTGTCGAGATCGCGGCGCACGGTGACGATGGTGGGATCATCGAGGGAGCGCTTGCCATCGAGCACCTGCGAGAACAACGCTTCGAGCTGATGCGCGACTTCCTCCACCGCAGGCAGATCGACGGCGCGGGCGGCGCCTTTCAGGCTATGCGCACGGCGAAAGACATCCGTCAGGTCGATCTGACCCTGCCCCGCATTGTCGAGGGCAGAACGGATCGCATGGAGATGCTCCCGGTGCTCCACGTCGAAGGCGGCCAGCAATTGCTTGCGGATATCCGTCACTTTACGCTCGTCCTCACCTCAACCGTGCCGGGCTACACGCGGTAGCGCTCGGCGAGGCCGAGAAGCTGCTGCGAGAGTTCGGAGAGGTTCGCTGCCGCCATGTCGAGCTGGCGCGTGCCCGCCGCCGTCTGCTGGCTCGCTTGACGGATGTTCTGGAGCGCACCCATCACCTGCTCGATTCCGAGCTGCTGCTGGTTGGTGGAGGCGACGATCTGCTGGAAGGTCTGCACGCTTTCCTGAATCTGTCCCGATATGCCGGTGATGGTCTGCTGCGTGATGTCTGTGCGCTCCTTGCCGGCGGCCACGCGCTTCACCGCTTCTTCCGTCAGCATCACCGATGAATTGATGCCGCGCTGGATGTCGCCGAGAATCGAGCGCACCTGCATCGTCGCATCCTTCGCCTGATCGGCAAGCGACTTCATCTCGGATGCCACGACCGCGAAGCTGCGGCCGTTCTCGCCTGCGGCAGCAGCTTCGATGGCGGCGTTGAGCGCCAGAAGATGCGTGCGCTCGGAGATGTCGTTGACGGATGCGATGATCTCGCCGACGGCCTGCGTCTTCTCGCTGAGTGCCACGATGTTTTCGGCAACCGCTTCGGCCTGTTCGCGAATGGCGTCCATGGCGCGGGCGGTTTCGTCCACCGCCTGCAGACCGGACATGCTGGTCTGTGCCGCAGCCTGCGCGGAGGCGATCACCTCCTGCGCTCGCTTGCCGATCTGCGTGCCGGAATGGGTGATCTCATCGACGGTGGCCGCCGTTTCCTGCACGGCTGCGAGCTGCTCTTCCACGGATGCCGCCTGCTCCTGTGTGGAAGCGCGGATTTCGGCGGCGGCGGCATTGAGGTTTTCGGTAGCCTCGCGGCTTTGCCGAGCCAGTTGAGCCAAGCCTTCGACCATGGAGTTGAGCGTGGCGCCAAGATGTCCGATCTCGTCCTTGCCGGTGAGCGCCTTATCGCCGCCGAGCTCGCCGCGTCCCACGCGCTCGACGAAGGCCATGAAGGTGCTCAAGGGGCCGAGGATCGAAGAGCGCAGGGCATAGGAAATGATGAGGCCGAGAAGAGCGGAGCCCGCGATGGCGAGAATGATCGACATCCGGCTCTGATCGTAGACCTCGCTCACCCGCTGCTGTCCAAGCGTGATGGCTTCATTGAGAAGGCTTCTCGCTTGGTCCAGTGTCCGGTTCCAGCTCTCGCGGGTGGTGTTGAGAGCATCGCGCGTCGCGATGACGCTGGCATGGTCATTGGCCTGAAGCGCTGCGAATTGCCGCTCGCTCGTCGTGCGCAACTGGCGAAGATCGCCGTTCGCACGATTGAGCATTTCCCCGATCCGCCGCCATGCATCGCCTCTTTGCGCGCTCAACGAGCGTGCGGCGAAGTCGTTGGCCATGGCGGTCGCCTGGGCGAGGGTAGCTTCTGTCGCTGCCGCTTCCTGCTGCCAAGCGCGTGCCACGTCCTCGGCGGAGGCTTGCTGCTGGCCGAGCGAGCGCAGAAGATAGCGGGAGAGGATTTCCTCTCTCAGACCACGCATGGTGTTCTGCTGGTCGCCGACGCGCTCGATCTGGCGCATAAGCGTGAGGTCGCGCGTCACGATCGTCTCGGTCGATTGCCGCACGTCGTCGAGCTGGTTGATGGCATAGAAGCCGAGCCCGACCATCAGCGCGAGGATGACGGCGAAGCCGAGAAGGATGCGGTTGGCGATCGAGATCGTCACGTCAAACTCCAGGAACAGGGGTAGAGAGCAGGAAAGGACGAAGGAGGCGGGTGGTATCGAGGAGAGATAGGACTCTTTCCTCGTCGGCAAAGCCGGACAGGGCTTTCGCGTAGCCGGTCACAGCCTCGTTGCGGACGGTGCCAGCCTCGGTCTCGGCCAGCGGCATGATCTCTGACACGGCATAGGCCCGGTCGACTTTCAGGGCGACCTGCGGCTGGGCCTGACGCAGCATCACGAGATGCCATTCGCCGTCCTCGTTGGCGGCGGGCTGCAGCCCCAAGGCCACGGCGAGATCGAGCACGCTGACCAGTTGTCCGTTGCGTCCGAAGACACCGATCATGGCCGGCGGCGCATCGGGAACCGGCACGCATTCGCGAAAGGGCAGGATCTCGGCGATGGCGTCGAGGGAAATGCCGAAGCGCTCGCCGCCGGCGGCGCAGATCAGGGCGCGGTCGGGCTCGACGACGGGCTCGAGGCCGCTGCGTTCGGCCAGCCGCGCCGTGCGTTCATCCAGGATATGGCGCGCCCGCTCCTCTGCGGAGAAAGCCCTCGTCCGTTCGACACGGATCAGCTTGCGCTGCAAGGCTCGTTTCATCGGCGCGCCTTCCGTTCGGCTCGCGTGGCGGCCTCAAGATGGATGCGGACGAGATTGCGCAGGTCCCGGGCCGTCAGGCCGTCCCCTTCCTCGATCTGCTGGTCGTCCGGCAGCCCGGCAGCGATGCGGGCCGCATTGGTGAGGGAGCGCCGCCCAGGGCTGGGCCGCCCCTCAGTCATCAGCAGAAGTCCGAGATGGTAGTGCGCCATGGCAAAGCTTTTATCGAGATAGATGCCTTTAAGGAAGCTTTTCTCCGCTTCCTCCGGTCGATTCAGGGCCTGTGCGATCAGTCCCTGATAGAGATGAAGGATCGGGTTGAGGGGATGCGCACCGAGCGCACGGGCGCAGAGCGTCTGAGCGGTCCTGAAGTCTCCCAGATTGGCGAGGTCCCTGACCTGATCGAGCAGGGAATCCGGCTCTGGCGCTGTGGGGTCCGGCTGCGTGGGAACTGGCGGCGGCACAATCGACGGGCGAGGAACGGCATGCTTCTGCTTTGCCGCAGTTTTCTCCGGCAGGGGGATAAGTGGTGCCCAGGGCTCTGCGGGTTTGGCTTTCGCGACCGAAGGCTTCTCGCCAACACCTTGCCTGTAGGCAACAGTTCCCGGCAGGCTCAGTGTCTGCATCATGCTGGCGAAGAGAGGGCTCGGTTCCGCGTGACCGAGCAGCATCCATGCCTTCTCCGAGAGGCAATCGTGCAGGGCTTGGACAACCTGTGCGACCGTGTCGGGGTGAAAATAGATCAGGACGTTGCGGCACAGAATGAGATCGAAATCGCTGAACTCAAGCGGCGAGGTTCCGTCGAGAAGGCTGAGAAGATTGTGCCGTTCGAACCGCACAAGCGAACGGAATTCCGGCCGCAGCTGCCATTGCTCGCCTTTGCCGGGGAGGAAATAGCGGTCGCGTTCCGTCTGTTGCATCGAGCGCAAGGCCCATTTGCCGAAACGCGCCTGCCGTGCAACCTCCAGAAAGCTTTCGTTGATGTCCGTGCCGACGATGGTCGTGCGCCAGTGTTCAATCTGCGGGCCAAGCAACTCGCTGACCAGGATGGCGAGTGAATAAGGCTCCGCGCCCGTGGCGCAGCCCGCGCTCCAGATGCGCAGGCGCTTGTCGCCTTGCTTGCGCTCGATAATCTCGGGGAGAATCGTGTCGCGAAGCGCTGTGAACTGCTCCGCGTAGCGAAAGAAAAACGTCTCGCCGATGGTGATTTCGGCTTCGAGCTTCGTCCATTCCGTGGGTCCGGAATTCTTGTCGTCGAGCAGGGCAAGGTATTGCGTGGAATCGCTTGCGGCCGTCGCGCGCATGCGCTTGCGCACGCGCTCCCAGAGAAGGTCGTCCTTGTCCTGATAATAGAAATGGCCCGTGCGCTCGATGATGCGGCTTTTCAGGTTGGGAAAGCCGGCATCGAGCAGGGGATTGGAAAAGGATTTGGCGGCCATCAGGCCGGGACCGTCCATTCACCGAGGCGGCTTTGCGCATGGCGGCCCAACTCAGCCAGGGCCTGCTGCTCTTCCGCGAAGAGAAGGCGCTCCAGCGACAAAAGATGCACGAGGCGGGAGCCAAGCGTGATCTCGGCCTCCACGCATCCGTTCAGGCTGCTGCCCTCGCGAACCGGCGAGAGCTGCGCGCCCGCGATGCTCACCACATCGAGCACCCGATCGGCAAGGAGCGCCAAGGGCTCCTTCTGGCTGGGAGGCTGGACGAGGAGCAGGTGACGATAGAGAGCTGCCTCGCCGGTATCCTGCTCACCTTCCAGGCCGAAGAGAACGTCGAGCCGAATGACCGGAACCGCTTTGCCGCCGAGATTGAAGAACCCGGCGACAGGACGTGGCAGGGCAGGCGGGCGCCAGAGGCGCGGCAGCGGCAGCAATTCGCGCACCTGCTCCCGGCGCAGGGCGCAGGCGGTGCCGTTGACGTCGAAGGTGATGATTTGCAGGCCTGCCATCGCTCACGTCGTGGTGGGGTCATCGGGTCGGGACGCGAGCGCCCGCATGGCGATAATATGGGCGCTCGTCGAAGCCGGGCAACCGGGCGGAGTGTTATTGGCGCACGTTCGAGGTGGCTTCGAGGATGGCGTTGAGGCCGGCGCCGGCTTCCTCCGAGAAGCCGGTTCTCTGAACGGCCTGGAAGATCTTCCTGGCGTCGTTGTAGCGTCCGAGCTTGAAGTAGGACCAGCCACGGATCAGCATGAGATCGTTCTGCTCGGGCACAAGCCGTGCCCGCTCGCTGAGCGCCAGGAGCGTTTCCACATAGCGCCCATCGCGATAGGCGGCGAGCGCGCGCTGTGTGAGAATGGAAGCGCCCAGCTCCACGCGGCGCTCGCCGGTCTGGGGCGCCTCAGCGGCGGAAACGGCCGCCTCGGAGGTGAGGTTCTTGCGCAGATAGGCCAACGACTTGCCGTAGGCGGCTTCCTCGCGGGTGCGGCCGCTGCCGCGGCGCACGGCCTGATCGAAGGCGTTGACGGCTTCGAGCGGGCGATTGGCTTCCATCAGGCACCAGCCGAGCCCGAGGGCTGCATCCGGCGAGAGGCCTTCCGCATTGCGGGTCATGATGCAGTTGCGCCGCCCCCCTGAGCCTCCCTGGGCCGTGCGGGTCTCGACGGTCGTCGTGCGGATGGGCACGGGCTCGGCTTCGTAGGTGTCGCGCTGCATGGCTATGCGGGGCGCCGCCACGGGAGCAGGGATGGCGCGGGGCTGTAGCGCCATATCGACGGTCCGGGGTGCTTGCGTGACGGGAAGGGCGGGCTGTGTCGTCTGTCCGGAAACGGTGCCGTCGGCAAGGTCCGCGATGCGCTCCGAGCGATTGCGCCATTGCGAGACGGTGGCGTTGAAGCCGGTGCGGTCGTTCAGGCGCAGGGTCGAGAGCGCCTGGCCATAGGCCGAGGGCTCATCGTCGGGTTTCCAGGAGAGCGCTTGGCGGAACCAATCGCGGGCCGTCTGGAATTGGCTCGTGTTGTAGGAATACCAGCCGAGCGCCTGCGCGCCGTCGGGGAAGCGCTGGCCCGTGACGACGGGCACGACGCGGGCCACCACACTCGCATCAAGGCGCGGCGGCGGGTCCTGGCTCAGGAGGGCCGTCGCGATGTCCAGATACACCTTCATGTTCTCCGGAGCCCGCTCGCGCCATTCATAGGCGAAGGCCTCGGCCTCCACGAGCCGTTCCAGCTCGCGCAGGGACATGGCATAGCCCTCAGCTGCCTTCGGGCCTCCGTTACGGTCCAGGGCGGTCTTGAAGAGTTCCAGCGCACGGGCCGGATTGCCGTGATGGTAATTGTACCAGCCGAGCACGAGCACGGCACCGGCCTCATCCGTGTTGCGGGTCATGCGCTCGACGACGGCGAGGTCTTCGGCGGTGGCAGTCGTTTTGCTATCATTCGAGGCGCGCTCGACGCGCCGGCGCGCAAGCTCTTCGCGAATGGAGTCGAAATTATCGACCTCGTTGCCCGTCTTGCGCTCGAACTGGAGAAGATCCGTGACCTGGTTGTCAGGCAGAAGCGCCAGCGCCTTCTGCAAGGTCGCCAAGCGTTCGCCCGGGTTCGCACAGTTGGTCAGCAGATAGGTATAGACGTCGCGCGAGCGGGTGGGCTGGTCCGTCTTGGCGAAGGCCTCGGCCACGCGCCACATCACGTCCACGTTCGTGCAGGTCAGGAGAGCAGGCGTCTCGGTTGCAACCGACAGCACAGTGCGCCACTGGCCGGCATCGGAAGCATTGGTCAGGCGGCGTCGCGCTTCGACCGATTCGAGCGCGGTCAGCAGTTCTTCCGGCGGCTTCCAATTGGGGTCGGAGGATTGCCGCTCGGCAATGGCCGCGCGCACTTCCGCGATCCGGTCTTCCCGGTAGAGGTTCCACAAGCGGTCAATGATCGGATCGACGGGAACCTGCGCTCCGCCCGAGGAAAGTTGCGAGAGGTCGCTCGGCGGATTCCAGTTGGGATAGAGTGCGCGAAGGCGCGCGATTTCCGCATTCACGCGCCGCGTGTCGCCCTGGGACGCGAAGTAGCGCAGAGCAGATTCGTCGACCTGCGGAAGCCCGCCCGGTGCCGGTGGCGTCGTAGGCGCAGTTGCAGGGGCCTGACCGCTATTGGGGCCGACCTGCTGCGCGATGGCCGCGAAGCCCAGGATCAGGACCGCAACCGTTATGGCGCTACTTGCTAGACGCATTGCGGATGTTTTTCACCAAGCCACGACTTCGTCATCAGATACAGGGTCGACGGATAATAGAGCTGCGGCTCAAAGGTTTTCAGCGGTGGCGGGATGGGAGTGCCATCCAGCACGCAGGCGAGAGCGGCCGAAAGTATGGCGTAGCCCTGATCGTTCAACCGTTCCCGGACCTGTCCGGTGACCACGTTGACGACGGCAACCCCTTCATTCTCCGCAGACCAGCGCTGCTTCAACGCTCTAAGCCACTCCAAATCCGTCATTCCTGCCCGGAGAAGGTAAAGAGGTATCCTTAAGGAGTTGTAACCAAATTCAGGGGGAAAGCCGTCGGCGGGCTTCGTCTGCATACGGCTCTGGATGGACAGCCAGTCGGCGGGCAGCCGGATTCTGCCGGATGTCGCCTGCTGCAGCAGGATCACGCCTTCCTGCCAGACCCGGTTCCACTGGTATTCAGGTGCGAGGCCCGCGAGGACGGGGAAGGCCTCGAAGACCCAATAGGAGATGTTGACCACCGGCCCGTCCGGTCGATCCTCCGCCCGGAAACCTTCCGCGCCGGGAAGCAGGAAGACCGTACTGCCCTCGCGCCCGAAGGTGCTCTTGCCGATGGCGCGGGCGAGCTTCTGCGCCGCTGTCGTGTAGCGCGAATCCTGCCAGGCGGCCCCGGCCTTCGCGAGCGCATAGGCGATGAGGATGTCGCCGTCGGTCGCGTTGTTCTTGTCGGAGACGCGGGGCTTGGCGGCGGGATCCCACTTCCAGGAGGCAAGGCCATCGTCGCGGATGAGCAATTCCGTGAAGGTGAAGTTCCAGATCTTCTCGAAGGTCACGCGGTCATTGGCGGCCAGGGCCAGGAGCAGACCATAGCCCTGTCCTTCGCTGTGGCTGATATTGCCGTTGGCATTGTCCACGACGCGCCCGTTATCCTCGACGAAACGGGAGCGATAGGCCTGCCATTCGTCGGGCGTGAGCGTGCCCACGACGTTCAGCGGCTGCACGGTGAGGGCCTCGGCAGGTTGCGCGGCTCCGACAAGGAATGCCGCGAGAGCAAGAGCGCAGGTCAGATGCTGGAACCGGCCGATCCAAGATCTCATGAGGGGCGGCCCAGTCTCTTGAGAAGGAAATAGGTCGAGATGCCAAGAAGCGTGCAGCAGACCAGCATGAGCAGCGCATATTGCAGGATGTTGGCCGACATCCAGTTCGCCGCGACGAGACGCAGGTTCAGGAGCGAGAAGGCCTGCGTCTGGACGAAGGCGTAGTCGCGGATCGGCTCGACCTGGAGCTTGGCTTCCGCCGGATCGAGGGCGACGGCGCGGCCGGCGACCTTGGACCAGAGAATCGGGTCCGCAAGCCGCGCGACTTCCTGAGCCAGCGCCTTGTCGGAACGGGCCGTCACGAGGGTCCAGGTGCCAGCATTCTGAGTCCTGTTCTGCGCAACAAGAAGCGTCGAGCGCTGCGGCGGTTCATAAGGCGCATCGGCGCGGCTGTTCAGCGACAGGGACGATAGGGACAGGCTGAAGGTGGACTCGATCCAATCCTGAACGGAACCGAAGGTCCGTTGCAGAATGCCCCGCCGTTCGAAGGATTCGGCCCAGCGCTTGCGCACCTCGTCCGTGGACGACAAGGGAGCCTTGTCGATGGAAGCGGGTTTTGCAGGCATCGTGAATTCCGCATTCGCGACCTGCTGGCCGTTGCGATCTCCTTGCATGGGCGTTGAAGGCCAGACCATCCGCAGATGTTCCGACACGCGCACATTGCTCAGAAGGCCCTGCGGAATCTGCTCGACGGCGCCCACGAAGAGCACGGATTCGTCTTCCGCCGATGCGGCGTTCGAGAACTGCGCCCGCACCGGCGTTCCGGCGCTGCGCGCCATGCGGGTGAGGAAGGTTCCGGCGGCCGACACATTCAGGGGATCGGGACGCGCGAGCACGACGGTGGTCGCAATCTCGTCGTCATCGGGGAAATGCCCCACGCTCAGAACGCCGAGATCGGGCTGAAGGCCGATGCGTCCGAATTCGGGGAACTCGAAGGTGCTGGTGTCGAACAGCACGAAGCGTTTCGCCTCCGACAAGGTCTCGCCCGGTGCGCAGCGATTGTCCGCATCGGTGAGGAGGCCGACCTCGAGATTGACGAAGTTGATGCCCGACTTGAAGTTCTTCAGCGGCAGCCTGATCGTGTGCCGCTTTACGACGTCGCCCTGCGATGTGATCGTCATCTGCGTGCTGATCTTGCCGTTCACGTAGATGTCGATATGGCTGCCCGGCCGCACGGCGGAGGTGTAGGCCGCATCCACGTAGAGAAGTGCTTCGCCATATTCGGTGGCGTAGAAATCGGACGGAAGGTTGAGAGCGAACTGCGTCTTGAGCCGGCGGCCGGAGAATTCCTGCGTCGGCACGCCGAGATCGGAGAAGCGAAACGACTGACGCCCGAACGCGGTCGCAACATCGGGCCAGTGCCACGCCGCGGTGTCGATCACGCCGCGCTGCACATTGGCCGTGTTGACGGCCTGGGATCCGATCACCGCAATCGCCGAATCAAGCTCGGCCCAACTCGGCCCCGACACCAGCAGCGTCGCGCCCATGGAGCCGGCTTCCTGCATCATCATGGTCAGGGGCTGCTGCATGGCCACATCCGGTACGCCGGGAACCAGGCCGCGCAACTCGCCCGCAAGGCCCATCACGACCTTGATCGTGCCGACAGGGGAGGGGCCGGGATCGGTCTCGACCACCTGAATGACGGGCCGCGCATAGCGTCCGCGAAGTGCAATCAATTGCACGAGGCGCAGAAGGCGGTCGCGGATCTCGGGACGGTAGACCTTCGGCGCGACCACGCGGATCGTCGTCACGCCCGTGGCATCCACGCCGATGGCGGGAAGATCCTCCAGGCTGCGCAGCGTCTTGGTGGTGCCTTCGGCGAAAGTGAGCTTGGTGGATTGGGAATCCACATCGGTCCAGAGCTCGTAGGTCGAGCTGATCGTGCAATCGGTCCGGTGGCGCTGGACCGCTTCCATGCGGATGAAGTTCTGGCCGGCCCGCAGGAGCCCGGGGCGAACGTTGGCGGTCACGCGCTTGATATCGTCCGACGAGGCGATCGGCGTATCGATCACGTTCTCGCCGTTGACGGAGATGCGCAGCCGCGATGCTTCCGGCATCACGACCACGGCGTTCTGATAGCCGACGGAGAGGTTCGCGCCGCTGGCCGCCTCATCCTGCGTCAGATGGAAGGTCCAGGCCCGCGCATCCGTTTCACCTTCGAGCCTTATGGTCTCGAAGGGCAGAACCGGCCGTTCGATGCGCGCGGCGTTACGCGCCAGAGCCGCGCCCGTCACCACGGGTCTTGCCGGAGAAGTAGCGGGAGCAGGTGTCGCCGCGCTGGCCGGCGGACGGCCCTGCGGGGTCATCTGGAATGGAGAGGCGGGGGGAGACGTGCCTTGAGCCGGTGATTGGGTAGCCTGCACGCTCTGCTGTGCCGAGGCCGGCGGCACAGGTGAACCGCTGCGCATGTCGAACGCTTGGGACGGAGCAGGACTGGCTCCCGGTTGCGGCGCCGGTGCCTGGGATGCCGGGGCTGCGCCGCGCATGTCGAAGGAACCTGCCGGTGCCGGGTTCGCTGCGGGAGGCTGCGACGGAAGTGGCTGCGATTGCGGCGCGGACTGGCCGGGCGACATGGTGAACGGAGCCGTCTGTGCGGCGGCGATCTGCGTTCCCAGGAGCAGGACGGCAAGGGCGGGGATCGGAAGCGAACGCATGTCGAGCCCCTATTTCGTCGCCGGCGCGATGGATGGAACCGGCGGCTTGGAGACGCCGATCTTCTGCAGGCCGAAGAGATAGGAAAGGCCGCGTCCGGTCTGATAGAGCGAGACCATGAAGAACCAGATCGTGCCGCGAAGAATGCCGATATCCTGATGACGCCGCTTCTGGAAGGCGCTCCATTGATCCGCATTGGCGAAGACGAGATCGGCCACAAGCTTGTGATGCTCCGGCTGGTCGATGTGGAACTGGCAGCCCAGCAGAAGGCCTTTTTCGTCCATGCCTACTTTGCGGATCTCGATCGGCATCTTCTGCATGGGCAGGCCGGAATAAGGGAGGAACTCCAGCGTTCCGTAAGTGCCCTTCTTCAGGTTCGGGCCGGCCGAAGGCGCCACGTGAAGCCGTGCGCCGCCGACCGAGACATCCCGCACGGCGGCGTCGATGATCTCATCGTTGACCACGATGCGGCAGGGACGGTCGATGTGCACGCGGTGACTTTGGCGGCGTGAAGCCCGCTCGGACACGACGCCGAGCGCGCAGCCCGCGATGATGAGGTTGAGCACGTTCCACGCACCCGTCACCAGCGTCAGGTCGGCCTTGTAGGGCTCCAGCCACACGCGCACCGCCGTCGCGACGACGCCGAGCAGCAGGATGCCGAAGATGATGAAATAGGGCGTGCCGAGTTCCGACACGCGGCTCTGGTCCATGGTCTCGCTCTTTGCCGTCACCTTGAAGGTGGGCTTGCGCGGATTGGCTATGACAGAGAGAACCGCCGGAAGCAGGTAGATCGTCTGGATGTACTCGTAGAGATCCGAGATCCACGGCCAGCGATAGCGGCCATAGAGGTAGTTCTGCATCATGAAGTTCACCATCATGTAGGTGAACGTGTAGGCGAAGAACTCGCCGCCCGATGCGGTGAAGATCTCGAGCGAGAAGAAGAGGTAGCAGAGCGGCGAAAGCAGGAATGCGAAGCGCGAGAAGGGAAACAGCCAGAACAGGGTGCTCGACATGTAGCAGAGCCGCTGCGGAAACTTCAGCCCGCGCTTGAGCGGCGGAAAGCGGAAGCGCAGGATCTGCATCATCCCTTGCGCCCAGCGCGAGCGCTGGCCGATGAAGCTGGCGAAGCTTTCCGGCTGCAGGCCCGCGATCAGCGGCTTGTCCACGTAGACGCTGGTCCAGCCGCGGGAGTGAAGTTCGAGCGCGGTTTCGCAATCCTCGGTGATGCTCAGGCCGCTGAAGCCGTTCGTTTCCTGCAAGGCCTCGCGCCGCAGCAGGGCGGCCGAGCCGCAGAAGAACGCAGCGTCCCACTTGTCGAGGCCGCGCTGGATGACGCCGTAAAACATCTCGTTTTCCGACGGCATGGTCTGGAAGGTGCCGAGATTGCGCTCGAGCGGATCGGGATTGATGAAGAAGTGCGGTGTCTGGACGAGAAACAGGTTCTTGTCCTTGGAGAAGTATCCGACAGTTTCTTCCAGGAAGTTGCGGGCGGGCGCGTGGTCCGCGTCGAAGACCGCCACCAGTTCGCCGGTGGAATTCGCCATTCCGTTATTAAGGTTGCCTGCCTTGGCGTGCAGGTTGCGGGCGCGGGTGAGATAGATGCAGTCGAGTGCATCGCAAAGGGCCTGCAGTTCCGTGCGCCGGTCCCGTGCGGCCTGGGCGGCGGCGGGATTGGTGGAATTGCATTTCTCGTCCGTGCCGCCGTCATCGAGAAGCCAGACCGTGAACTTGTCGGCGGGGTAGTTCATCGCTTTCGCCGCAGCGAGGGTCGTCGCGAGCAGGCTCGCATCCTCGTTGTAGGTCGGCACATATACGTCGACGGTCGGCAGGTTGTTGAGATCCACCTTCGGCGGCTTGCGCGACGGCATCGGACTCGACACCACGAACAAGCTCAAGAACAGCATCATGACGCTGTACATCTCGGCTATGTAGAGCAGGATGGCCGGGATGAAGCTTGCGATTTCGGTGACGGGCGGGATCGTGCTCGTGGTRCGCCAGAAGACGTAGCGCAGGACGATGGCCGTGCCGAGCGCCAAGGCGATGATGCGCCAGATGCCCTGGGCCCGGAAGAATTTGAGCACGATCATGCAGGCCACGACGACGAGACCTGCTACAAGGTGGGCCTGAAGACTGATGGGAAGGGCGACGAGGAGGACGATGACCATCGCCGCCACCGCCCAGAAGGCTACGATTACACCCCGTCGCATCGTTTCTCGGTCTCGTTCACGGTTATTATGCGTTGAATATCACGCATAGGATAAGAACTTACGAAGGTCTATCGCTGCGCATATAATACTATAACAGTTTACCGAGGCTTTTTTGTCGCGCTAGTAAATATAACTTTTCGATACGTTATTAAGTTTAGGTTGCGGAGCCTTCTTTTACTGTCCGGATGCTGGCGGCGGAACCACAGGATAACCGCTCGGAGGGCCCTCCGGCACCTCGGGTGCCGCCGGCGCGCGCTCTGGTAAAACCGTATCCTTGTCGATCCGGCGCTCGACCCGGACCCGCTGTCTCACGACGGCGGGTGGGGTGGATCCGACACCCATGCCGAGCGGGTAGATCGGCGCATCGATCTGTCCCAGCTGAGCCGGAACCGGTGGCGGCGAGCCATAGGGGTTCCAAGAGTCGGACATGTAATAGGCCGAGATCGTGAAGGCGTACATGGACCGCAGGAGCTGCTCCTGGGTCGCTGCGGCGTCGCACAGCCTCAGGCGCACGGAGATGACCCCACCGGGCACGAAAACGGCGGCCTCGTCGGGCTCGATCCGCTGCCACGCATACAGGCAGGTATCGCCGCTGGCGGAGCGCCCCGTGGCGAAGCCGAAAGGACCGTATTTGTTCTGCACGTAGACGAGGGACGTCTGCATCTCGATGCCGGGCAGGCGCTCCTCCATCTCCCCGGCGATCCGGTCCTGGGTGATGGATGTGGGCAGGCTGAGAACGTCGTCGATCTCGGAGAGCCCCCTGCGCCCCGTCGCGAGGCTGACATAGAAAGCGTTCTGGCCCGGCGTCAGGGAGGCGGTGGAAAGGGCGATCTCCTGGGAGATGCCGTTCTGGTAGCTGCGCTGGAGCACGGCCACGATGGAGGGGCCGCCCGGCGGAGGTACGATGATCGCCCGGGTCGCCGGAACCTCGTTCATGAGGGTGGCGAAGCCAAGCTCGGACCGAGTGGTGCAGGCTCCCACGGCGATAACAGGCAGGATCATGAGCGCCCGCAGGGCATTGCTCAGCGATGTCCCCCGATGTCCATACCGAACGCGCACTTCGGGCATCGTGCCATCGAAGTTCGTCTGGAAGGATCGCAGGGCAGGGGTCATGAGCAACTTTACGATGGGCGCCAACGGTCCTGGTGGATCTGCCCTTAGGGAAGGCGATAGGGGGGTCATTCCCTTGGGGCAGACGAACCAGAAAGAATCTTTAACCAGACATGGCCAAACATAGTTAATGAAGGGTAAGCATCCGGGCGTTGGCGGATTATTGTCCCCCGAAAGGCGACGTCTTTGCTTGACCTGAGCCGGGGGGAGCATAAAAGCGAGGCTCATGCGCGCTTGAGCCCACGGCGTTCCGCCGCCGGCTCCCACGCACTTTTCCGTTTTCCGCTCGTCCGACCCCCCATGCCGGGCCGTTTTCTCAATCCCGCTTCATGAAAGCCGGGGCCACGAAAGCCTTTTCGATGCAATCCGCCTTCCTGCGCAATGCCCTCGTCCTTGGGATGCTCTCCGCCATAGGACCCTTCGCCATCGACATGTACCTGCCGGCTTTCCCGGCCATCGCCCGCGAATTGCAGGTCGATGTCAGCGCCGTGCAAATGAGCCTGATGAGCTTTTTCCTGGCGGTCGCCGTCTGCCAGATCGTTTATGGGCCGCTCGCCGACCGATTCGGCCGCAAGCCGCCGCTCTATTTCGGCCTGAGCCTGTTCGTCCTCGGCAGCATCGGATGCAGCTTCGCCCCGAATGTGGAAACCCTGATCGCCTTCCGTTTCCTCCAGGGCGTCGGGTCCTGCGCTGCGATGGTTATCCCTAGGGCAATCATTCGCGATCTGCATACTGGCCATGAGGCGGCTCGCCTGATGGCGACCACTATGCTGGTGTTCAGCGTCTCCCCGATCCTCGCGCCGCTCGCCGGCAGCACGCTGACCGAGTTCTTCAGCTGGCGCGTCATCTTCTGGGCCATCGCCGCCATCGGCATCGGCGGCTTGGCCGTGATCTTTTTCCTGTTGCCGGAAACCCGCACGGTGGGTGCCGAAAAGCGCGGCATCGGCCACGCCTTCACCACCTATCGGCGCCTTCTGAAGGATCGCCATTTTCTCGGCGTCACCTTCATCGGCGGCTTCAGCCAGGCGAGCTTCTTTGCTTACCTCGCGGGTTCCTCCGTGGTGTTCATCCAGCATTTCGGGCTCACGCCTTCCGCGTACAGCATGGTGTTCGCCTCGAACGCCATCGCCTTCATCGGCAGCGCGCAGTTCAACAGCACACTCATGCGCCGCTTCGGCGCGGAACGGATGGTGCGTACGGCACTCATCGTCTTCGCATCACTGGTGACCGTGCTGTTCGTGCTCACGCTCGCCGGGTTCGACAACGCCTATCTGCTGTGGGGATTGCTCTTCACGTCTTTCGCCTGCCTCGGCTTCGTCATTCCCTCGACGGCGGTGCTGGCGCTCGACAAGCACGGGCCCATCGCCGGCACGGCCTCGGCGCTGATGGGGACGCTGCAGCTGAGCACCGGCGCGGTCATGATCGTGCTCGTCAGCGCGCTATACAATGGCACGTCGTTGTCCATGGTGGGCGCCATTGCCCTGTGCTCGTGGATCGCGCTGGCCTTGAGCCGGCTCGCACTGAAGCCCAAACGCATTTATCCCTGACGGGTCTGGTTGATCAGCCAATCGCGAAATGAGCGCACCAGCGGCGCCTGTGCCTTGTGTTCGGGATAGACGAGGTAATAGGCGCCGCTGCTCAAAACCGAGTGCGGAAACAGCACTTCGAGACGCCCCGAGGCCAGTTCGTCGTCGATGAGGAACTGGGGAATCATCCCGACCCCAAGGCCTGCGGCTGCGGCCTGCGCCACCATGGCAAACTGCTCGAAGCGTGGGCCGCGCATCGGATTGCCGATGGTAACGTCGACGCTTGCAAACCATTCCGCCCAGGCTGTTGGCCGCGTGCTCTGCTGGAGCAGCGTCGCCCGCGCCAGATCCTGCGGCGCATGGACGGCCTCGCGCTTCCGATAGGCCGGGCTGCACACGGGCACGGCCTCTTCCTTTCTCAACAATTCGCAGATCGCACCGGGCCAATGCGGCTCGCCGAAATGGATGGCGGCATCGAACGGCTCGTCCGCAAAATCGAAAGGCACAAGGCGCACGCCGAAATTGACGGTGGCATCCGGATGGCGCGCGAAGAAATCGGGAATGCGCGGCATGAGCCAGCGAGTTCCGAAGGTCGGCAGCGTTGCAAGGTTCAGCACGCCGCTGGTACCGGAGAGCGCAATAGCCTGATGGGTGGCGTCGGACAGTTCGGTCAGGGTGCCGCGCACCTGGGAGGCATAAAGCCGCCCCACATCGGTCAGCACCACGCGCTGGCGGGCGCGGCTGAACAGGGACACACCGAGCGATTCCTCGAGCTGCTGGATCTGGCGCGAGACGGCGCTTTGCGTGAGATTCAGCTCCTCCGCTGCGCGGGACACGCTGCCATGGCGGGCTGTGGCCTCGAAGGCGAGAAGGTTGCCCACGTTGGGCAGGAAACCGCGGCGGAACACACGTTTATTCCAATTGAGAATGACCTGCTGCGAAGATGTCGCTTTACTTCTGCGCTGTCCAGCGCGATTTTCCCCCTGAAATTCAACAAGTTTGGCATTTCCGGCTCAAGCGCCGGAAATGCAGGAGAGGAAGGCTCGTCATGGCTGGCGCTCAACAGGAATATGCGAAGTTCACGTGGGAAGACCCGCTTCTCCTCGACGAGATGCTCACCGATGACGAGCGCATGATCCGCGATACGGCCCGCGCCTATGCCCAGGAAAAGCTCCTGCCGCGCGTGATCGACGCCTATCGCGAGGAGCGCACGGACCGCGAGATCTTCAACGAGATGGGCGCGCTCGGCCTTCTGGGCGTCACTCTCCCTGAGGATTATGGCTGCGCCGGTGCATCCTACGTGGCCTATGGCCTCGTGGCGCGCGAGGTGGAGCGGGTCGATTCCGGCTACCGCTCCATGATGAGCGTGCAATCCTCCCTCGTTATGTATCCGATCTATGCCTACGGCTCCGAGGAGCAGCGCCGGAAGTACCTGCCCAAGCTCGCCTCGGGCGAGTTCGTGGGCTGCTTCGGCCTGACCGAGCCGGATGCCGGTTCCGATCCCGGCGGCATGAAGACGCGCGCGCAGAAGATCGACGGCGGCTATCGCCTGATCGGTTCCAAGATGTGGATTTCCAACTCGCCCATCGCGGATGTGTTCGTGGTGTGGGCGAAGTCGGAAGCCCACGACAACCAGATTCGTGGCTTCGTGCTGGACAAGGGCATGAAGGGCCTTTCCGCGCCGAAGATCGGCGGCAAGCTTTCGCTTCGCGCTTCCATCACCGGCGAGATCGTCATGGATGGCGTCGAGGTTGGCGAGGATGCGCTGCTGCCGAACGTGTCGGGCCTGAAGGGTCCCTTCGGCTGCCTCAACCGCGCGCGCTACGGCATCTCCTGGGGCTCCATGGGTGCGGCGGAGGATTGCTGGCACCGGGCGCGCCAGTACACGCTCGACCGCAAGCAGTTCAACCGCCCGCTCGCGGCAACGCAGCTCGTGCAGAAGAAGCTTGCCGACATGATGACCGAGATCACGCTCGGCCTTCACGCCTCGCTTCGCGTCGGCCGCCTTTTCGATGAAGGCCGTGTGGCGCCCGAGATGATCTCTCTCGTCAAGCGTAACAATTGCGGCAAGGCGCTCGATATCGCACGCATCGCCCGCGACATGCACGGCGGCAACGGCATCCAGGAAGAATACCACGTGATGCGCCACGCGCAGAACCTGGAGACGGTGAACACCTATGAAGGCACGCACGACGTGCACGCGCTAATCCTGGGTCGCGCGCAGACGGGCCTGCAGGCGTTCTTTTAATCAGGGGTGAGTCTCATGGCCGTTCGCATCACATTGGCCGGCGCGACCGGCTGGGTCGGCAAGGCGCTGGTGGCGGCGATTGCCGCCGCCGACGATCTGGAACTCGCAGGCGCCGTCAGCCGCAGCGCGGCGGGACAGGATGCGGGCGAGGCCGCCTGTTTGCAGCGCCTCGGCGTGACGATCAGCGCGACATTGGAGGAGGCGTTGCAGCAGCCTTCCGATGTGGTGATCGACTACACGAAGCCCAATGCCGTCAAGACGCATGCGCTGACCGCATTGGCGCAAGGCCGCCACGTGGTCGTCGGCACATCGGGCTTGTCGGCAGAGGATTACGCCGAGATCGACCGTCACGCTCAAGGAGCCGGCAAAGGCGTGCTGGCGGCAGGCAATTTCTCGATCACGGCAACCTTGCTGCGCCGCTTCGCGCTTGAAGCCGCGCGCTACGTGCCGGATGTGGAAGTCATCGATTACGCATCCGCAAAGAAGCCCGATACGCCGTCAGGCACCGCGCGCGAACTCGCCGAGCTTCTCAGCGATGTGCGCCAGGCCGCAACCTCCAAGGCAGTGAGCGAACTCACCGGCGTAAAAGAAACGCGCGGTGGTGCGCTCGGCGCCAAGGAGCCGGTTCAGGTTCACTCGCTTCGCCTGCCATCCTTCGTGCTGTCATGTGAAGCCGTGTTCGGCGCCGACAACGAACGCCTCGTGATCCGTCACGACGCCGGATCGTCGGCTGCTCCCTATGTCGCCGGCACGCTGCTCGCGGCACGTCGCGTCTCGTCCTTCGCTGGCCTGAAGCGCGGTCTCGATGCGGTGATGGATTGATCATATGAAGCCGCTTCAAGGTCTCAAAGTTCTCGAACTCGCCCGCATTCTTGCCGGTCCCTGGGTCGGGCAGCTGCTTGCCGATCTCGGCGCGGATGTGGTGAAGGTGGAGCGGCCCGGTGCGGGCGATGATACGCGCGGCTGGGGACCTCCTTTCATCGAGGGTGCCGAGGGCGAGGATCTTTCGGCGGCGTATTTTCATTCCTGCAATCGCGGCAAGCGCTCGATTGCGGTGGATTTCGAAACGGCTGAGGGCCAAGCGCTCGTGCGCCAGCTCGCGGCTCATGCCGATGTGGTCATCGAGAACTTCAAGGTCGGCGGCTTGAAGAAATACGGGCTCGATTACGAGAGCCTCAAAAACGTCAATCCGCGCCTCGTCTATTGTTCCATCACGGGCTTCGGCCAGAACGGGCCGTATGCGGCGCGCGCGGGCTATGACTTCATGATCCAGGGCCTCGGCGGCATCATGGATCTGACGGGCGATCCCGATGGCGAGCCGCAGAAGATCGGCGTGGCCTATGTCGATATTTTTACCGGCGTCTATTCCGTCGTCGGCATTCTCGCGGCTCTCCGCCAGCGCGATGAATCGGGCGAGGGTGCGCATCTCGACATGGCGCTGCTCGACGTGCAGACGAGCGTGCTCGCAAACCAGGCCATGAATTATTTGGCTTCGGCCAAGTCGCCGCGCCGCATGGGCAATGCCCATCCCAACATCGTGCCCTATCAGGTGTTTCCGGTCTCCGACGGCCATGTGATCGTGGCCGTGGGCAATGACGGCCAGTTCGCGCGCTTCGCCGCCGTGTTGGGCCAGCCGGAACTGGCGCAGGACGAGCGCTTCAAGACCAATGCGGGCCGTGTCGGGAACCGCCTCGACCTCGTGCCGCTGCTCACGGCGCTCACGCTTCGCAAGACGCGCGATGCTCTTCTGGCGGAACTTGAGAAACAGGGTGTGCCCGCAGGTCCCATCAACACGGTGGCTGATGTGTTCGACGATCCTCAGGTGATCGCGCGCGGCATGAAGATCGATCTGGCCTCACCCGCCGCGCAGGGCGGCAGCATTCCGTCCGTTCGCTCGCCGATTGTCATGAACGGCGAGCCGATGGCGGCAACCCGTCCTTCGCCGCGCCTGGGCGAACATACGGACGAGGTGCTGAGCGATCCATCCTGGATGGCGTGATGCGCTTTTAGGAAGCGATGCCCTTCTCGAGCAGCCGGCCGATCGCCTTGACGATCCGGTCGCGGTCCTGATCCGAGAAGGGGCTGAAATTATGCATTTCCATATTGCTCAACCCCTCGGCCGCAAGCCAGCCGAGGAGGGCGGTATCAAGATCGTCCGAATTGTCCTTGAGACGTTTCAATGTTTCGGAAATGATCTCTCGGACGGGATCGAGGAGACGCGGGTTCTCGGCGGTCGCGACCATCATGCCGGTGGCGATCTCCTGCATCCTGCCACCGCAGCACATGTTCAGGATGGTGGTCGCGACAAGGCGCGCCTCCAGGTTCGGTCCGGGCTTGGCCTGCTCGCGCAGGGCTTCCTTGGACTCGGTCACCTGATCGATCATGCGCTTGATCATGGCCTGGAGCAGCGCATCCTTGGTGGGAAAGTTGTAGAGAAGGCCGCCCTTGCTGAGCCCGGCACGCTCTGCCACCGCATCGAGGGTCAGACGGCCTGCCCCGATTTCGGCCACGAGTTCAGCCGCCGCGTCGAGAATTTTCTCGCGGGAACTCTTGCGGCCTCGGGTATTTTCCAACATTGGCAACTCTTGCAACTAAACCGTCCAGTCGGTATATAAATGGTGCCACGGCATTGGCGTCAAGGGTAAGTTGGGCTATTGCCGCACCCCACTTTAGCTAAGTCTGTTGCCCGCCCGGCGGGCTGTAACTTCTGGAAGAAGCCCATGAAACGGCGCATCGTAGTCAGTCTTGTTTTCCTTTTCGCGATCTTGCTCTGTGCCGGGCTGGTTGGGTTCAACTTCTTCCGGGATAAGATGATCGGCGACTTCTTCGCCAACATGCAGCAGCCACCCCAGACGGTGACGGCCGCCAAGGTCGAGGCGAAGACCTGGACGCCGAGCATCAGCGCCATCGGCACCGCCCGGGCTGCGAACGGCGTGGAACTCGCCTTCGAAACCCCCGGCATCGTCAAGGAAATCAAGTTCAAGGCCAACCAGAGCATCCGTCAGGGCGACGTGCTCGTTCAGCTCGACGATACGGTGGAGCGGGCGGACATTCAGGATGTCCAGGCTAACGTGAAGACGGCCGAGAGCAACTTCGAGCGCGCACGGTCGCTCTCGTCGCGCGGCTACGGCACCGAAGCCAATCTCGATCAGGCCAGCGCCCTGCTGGCGGCGGCGCGTTCGCGCCTCGCACGCCTTGAGGCGACGATCGAGCAGAAGGCCCTGAAGGCTCCCTTCTCGGGCGTAATCGGCATTCCGCGCGTCGATGTAGGACAATATCTTCAGCCCGGCTCGGTCATCGCGAGCTTCCAGGACCTCGATTCGATGAAGGTCGATTTCACGGTGCCTGAGCAGATGGCCCAGAACGTCAAGCTCGGCCAGGAAGTGCGCCTGGGCGTGAGCGACACCCAGCTTCCCTTCAAGGGGCGCATCACGGGTAAAGACCCACGCGTCGATCCCAAGACCCGCCTCGTCTCCGTGCAGGCCCTCATTGAGGACAACAAGGAAAGGGCGCTTCTTCCGGGCCAGTTCCTCCACGTGGAGGTGATCCTGCCGCAGGAGCCCAACGTCATTACCGTGCCACAGACGGCGGTTATCACCAGCCTCTACGGTGACTACGTCTACACGATCGAACAGGAAGAGAAGGCGGGTAACCAGGTGCAGGTTGCACGTCAGGTCTTCGTGAAGACCGGCCGCCGCCGCGGGGGAACGCTTGAAGTTCTCTCCGGCATTCAAGCCGGGCAGCAGGTCGTGGCCTCGGGGCAGAACAAGCTGCAGGCCGGTGCGACCGTCAAGATCGACAACACCATTGATGTGACCAAGCTCGACGCGTCCAAACTCGCGAATGGGCAATAGGCAAAAACGCCATGAGTTTCACCGAACTATTCATCCGCCGCCCCGTCCTGTCGATGGTGGTGAGCCTTCTGATCCTGTTGCTTGGTGCGCAGGGCCTGATGAGCCTTCAAGTGCGCCAGTATCCTGAGGTCAAGGAAACCACGATCACGGTGACCACAGCCTATGTGGGCGCCAGCGCGGACCTGATTCAGGGCTTCATCAGCACGCCCATCGCGAAATCCGTGTCGAGTGCGGAAGGCGTCGACTACGTGACGACGCAGAGCCGCCAGGGCGTCAGCACGGTCTCCGTGCGCATGCGCCTGAACACGGACCCGAACGCCGCGCTCACCGAGGTCACCGCCAAGGTGCAGCAGATCCGCGCGCAGCTTCCGCAGGAGGCCGAAGATCCGGTCATCATGAAGGGCACGGGCCAGAGCTTCGCCCTCATGTACATCACCTTCGGCAGCACGGAGATGAACTCGGAGCAGGTCAGCGAATTCCTGACCCGCGTCGTGCAGCCGCGTTTCGCGACGCTCGAAGGCGTCGGCAACGCCGAAATCCTCGGCGGGCGCGACTTCGCCATGCGCGTTTGGATCGATCCGGTGCGGCTTGCAGCGCGCGGCGTGACGGCGGGCGATCTGGTGCAGGCAATCAACTCCAATAACTTCCTCGCCGCTCCTGGCAAGACGAAGAACGAATACGTCGCCTACACCCTCGACATGCAGACCACGCTGCAGACGCCCGAGACCTTCGGCGCGCTGCCGATCCGCTCGGAGGGCGATCAGGTCGTGCGCCTGCGCGACGTGGCGGATGTGGAGCTCGGCCCCAAGAGCACGGATACCATCGTCGCCTTCAACGGCAGCGAGGGCACCTTCATCGGCATCACGCCGACACCTTCGGCCAATCCGCTGACCGTTGCCGACGAGGTGACGAAGGCCATCGATTCGATCCGACCGACGCTGCCCAAGGGCATGACCGTCGAGATCGTTTACGACGCCTCGAACTTCATCTCGGCTTCCATCGAAGAGGTGTTCAAGACCATCGCCGAGGCGGCTCTTATCGTCGTCGTCGTGATCCTGCTGTTCCTGGGCTCCTTCCGCTCGGTGCTGATCCCGGTCGTCACGATTCCGCTTTCGCTGATCGGCGTGTGCTTCTTCCTCTACGCGCTGGGCTATTCGATCAACCTGCTCACCCTGCTCGCCATGGTGCTGGCCATCGGTCTCGTGGTCGATGACGCCATCGTGGTGCTGGAGAACATCCATCGACACATCGAAGAAGGGCTCAAACCCGTCGATGCGGCCATCGTGGGCATGAAGGAGATCTTCCTTCCTATCGTCTCCATGACGATTACGCTTGCGGCGGTTTATGCGCCCATCGGCTTTACGCAAGGCCTGACGGGCTCATTGTTCCGCGAATTCGCGTTCACGCTGGCTGGCGCGGTGATCATCTCGGGCATCGTCGCCGTGACCCTGTCGCCGATGATGTCCTCGAAGCTCCTGAAGCCTCACGGTTCGCAGAGCCGCTTCGCCGCCTTCGTCGACCGCACCTTCACGCGGTTGGAGAACTGGTATGCGCGTCGTCTCAAAGGCTCGCTCGATTATCGCGGCGTGACGCTCGTGATCGTCGCCGTTCTGCTCGGCACGACGGCCTTCCTCTTCATGAAGACCGGCTCCGAACTGGCGCCGGAAGAGGATCAGGGTGCGTATCTCGGCATCGTCAACGTGCCGAAATACGCGACGGCCGAGTACACCCAGGCCTTCTCCAAGCAATTCACGAACGCAGCCGAAAAGATCCCTGAGATCGATGACAGCTTCCTGATCATCGGTATCGATGGCGGCGGTGGCGGGTTCTTCGGCTTCAAGCTCAAGGAATGGAGCGAGCGCGAGAAGAAGGGCGCGGCCACCAAGCAGGAGATTCAGAATCTTCTGAATGAGAATGCCGGCGTCCAGGCCTTCACTTTCGCGCCTCCATCGCTCCCTGGCGGCGGCGACGGCCTGCCGATCCAGTTCGTGCTGCGGACCATTGGCGATTCGTCTCAGGCCTATGAGGTCGCAGAGGAAATCCGCAAGGAGGCGATGAAGTCCGGCAAGTTCATCGTGGTGCAGAACTCGATCTCCTACGAGACGCCCCGTGCGCGTATCATCATCGACCGTGATCGCGCGGCCGCGCTCGGGGTTCAGGTCTCCGAGATCGGCAACACGCTGGGTGCCCTCGTCGGCGGTGCGTCGATCTCGAAATTCGACCGGGACAGCCGCAGCTACGACGTGGTCAGCCAGGTGCGCCAGCAGGATCGTCTGAATCCTGAGCGTCTGGCCGAGTACTACGTGCGTGCCTCCGACGGATCGATGGTTCCGCTCTCCGCGCTCGTCAGCATCAAGACGGATGCGGCGCCTGCGGTCATCGAGCAGTTCAACCAGCTGAACTCGGCGACGGTCGGGGCGCTGCCTTTGCCTGGAGTGACCACCTCGGAAGGCTTGGCGACCCTGCGCGAGATTGCGCAAAGGGTCATGCCTCAGGGCTTCTATGAGGATTACGCCGGTCAGTCGCGCCTCGAAATTCAGGAAGGCAACTCGATCTTCCTGGCCTTCGGCCTCGCCATCATCGTGATTTATCTGGTGCTGGCGGCGCAGTTCGAGAGCTTCCGCGATCCGTTCATCATCATGATGTCGGTCCCGCTCTCCATGTTCGGCGCGATGATCTTCCTCAACCTCGGGCTCGCGACGCTCAACATCTATACGCAGGTGGGCTTGATCACCCTTGTGGGCCTGATCACGAAGCACGGCATTCTGATGGTGGAGTTCGCCAACGATCTGAAGGAGAAGCACGGCACCAACAAGCGTGAAGCGATCGAGGAGGCCGCCCGCGTGCGTCTTCGCCCGATCCTCATGACCACGGCGGCCATGGTGCTCGGCGTCGCGCCGCTGCTCTATGCCTCCGGCGCAGGTGCCGCGGCCCGCTTCTCCATGGGTCTCGTGATCGCCTCGGGCATGTCCATCGGCACGATCTTCACGCTCTTCGTGGTGCCGATGTTCTACACCTTCATCTCGAAGGAAACCGTCCGCAGCGGCAAGGCCGAAGACCGGCAGGCCCATCACAGGGCTCTCGCGGCCGAGTAACCAGGGGCCGGCGTCACGCCGGTCTCTCTTCAAGACAAACGAAAAGGGCCGGAGCGAAACGCTCCGGCCCTTTTTCATTGAAGCTTGGCCGTGAGGCTTAGCGGGTCATCTCGCCTTCGACTTCCATGAAGGGCGACACGGACTTGAAGCCCGCCTGCTCGGCAGCCTTGCGAACCGCCTCGGCCACTTCCGTCGAGTGAACCTCGATGGTCTCGCCCGTCTTCGAGTCCACGAACATGATCTTCATGGCGTTCACTTCCGGCTGGCCGTGGGACACCACATAGGAGTTCTGGGTGGCCAGACGGTGCACGAGGCCTGCATCCCGCAGGAAGTCGAGCGCACGATAGATCGTGACCGGGGCCAGGCGCTTCTTGTCGCTGCTCAGGCGGTCGACCAGATCGTAGGCGCCCACGGGGCCGCCGCTCTGCACGAGTTCGCGGTAAACGCGCTCGCGGATCGGCGTCAGCCGAAGATTATTCTGGCGGCACAGATCGTCCGCACGGCGGAGGAGGTTGTCCTCCTCTTCTTTCCTGAGGGCTCGGGTGCTCATAGGCCTCGCTCCTGTTATTTCAAAACCTACATATTCATATAGGTAAAGTTGGAACCGAACAATGTGCTATCGTTGCAATAACCACTTGCAATTCTGCACATTACGAAACGGAAGCTGGCAATTAGGCAGACAAGTCCTGGAAAACCGCCGTTACGTTCTATAGTAACGTTAGAACTCAGGCTAAGTTACAGGATATAACATCACTCGGCGCAAGTGTCGCAGAGACCTCGAATCTCTACGGTAACCTTCTTGGGGTGGAAGGCGTGACCATCGCTCCACTGGGCGAGTCGGTCATTGATCTGCTCATCGCAGAATTCCGTCACCAGACCGCAATTCTCGCAGATGGCGAAGGCGGCCATGTCATGATGGTGGGGGTGTTTGCAGGCCACATAGGCGTTGAGGCTCTCCAGCCGGTGCGCCAGTCCCTTCTCGATCAGCTTGTCGA
This sequence comes from Microvirga sp. P5_D2, assembly GCF_054049475.1. Lineage (NCBI taxonomy): Bacteria > Pseudomonadati > Pseudomonadota > Alphaproteobacteria > Hyphomicrobiales > Methylobacteriaceae > Microvirga > Microvirga sp. P5_D2. Next base: position 54,491 of record NZ_JBFUMH010000008.1, read on the forward strand.
GGGAGCGATAGACCGTGGGGGGCGTCACGGCGCCCTTGCCGCGCATCTTGTCGAGCACCTCATAGGCCGAGAGCGGGTTCTGGGCGGCCGTCAGGATACGGTGAACCCGTTTCTGCGTCTCGTTCAGTTCATCGAGGGCATGATGATGGTGGTGCGTCGGCGCCATAAGTGAAATCGCGTTCCCGGCTGGATAGTATGTCGCCTATACGTCATGATTGCCGGGGTGATTTCAAGAGATTCCGACAAAAAGCCTCAGAGATCCACCCATGCCGCCTTGCGCTGAGAAGACCGCACGGCCGCTTCGATGAAGCGCACGCCGCGCACGCCGTGGTCCACAGTAGGAACCTGAAGCGCGAAGGGATTGGGCTCCCGTTTCTCGATGCGCGCCGCGACCAGCTCCGCCACATCCGTATAAAGCTGCGCGAAACCTTCCAGATAGCCTTCCGGATGCCCGCCCGGAATACGTGAGGCGGCGCGGGACACGTCATCGGCTCCGTAGCCGTTGCGGCGGATGAGGCGCGGCGGCTCGCCCAGCGGCGAGAACAGCAGGACGTTCGGATTCTCCTGATGCCATTCGAGTCCGGCCTTGTCGCCATAGACGCGGATGCGCAAACCGTTCTCCAGGCCCGACGCGATCTGGCTGCACCAGAGCATGCCGCGCGCGCCAGAGTTGAAGCGCAGCATCATGTGAGCATTGTCGTCGAGGCGGCGACCTTCCACGAAGGTGTGCAATTCGGCCGAGAGCGCGGCGATCTCGTCGCCTGCGATGAACTCGGCAAGGTTGAAGGCATGCGTGCCGATATCGCCCACCGAGCCCGCTGGGCCCGAACGCGCGGGATCGGTGCGCCATTCGGCCTGCTTGCTGCCGGTCTCTTCCACACGGGTGGCAAGCCAGTCCTGCGCGTATTCCACCTGCACGACGCGAATGCGTCCGAGTTCGCCCGCCTGAATCATGGCGCGGGCCTGCCGCACCAGGGGGTAGCCCGTGTAGTTGTGCGTGACCGCGAAGATGAGGCCGGAATCCTTCGCGAGCTTGGCAAGCTGATCCGCCTCGCGCCGTGTCGTGGTGAGAGGCTTGTCGCAAATGACGTGAATGCCGGCTTTCAAGAAGGCGCGCGCCGCCGCCGCATGGGCGTGGTTGGGCGTCACGATGGCGACCGCATCGATGCCGTCCTTCAGCCGCCGCTCCCGGCGCGCCATCTCGTTGAAATCGCCATAGACCCGGTCGGGCTTTAGAAGCAGGTCTTCGCCGGACAACCGTGCGCGTTCCGGATCGGACGAGAGGGCGCCCGCCACAAGCTCCCATCGGTCGTCGAGCCGCGCCGCGATGCGGTGCACCGCGCCGATGAACGCGCCGCGTCCGCCGCCCACCATGCCGAGGCGCAGGCGGCGATTGAGCTTCTGATCCGGCGATCCGGTGATGGCCATGGCGTTTCCCCTTACGCGTCGATGCCGAGCATGCGCCGGTTGGCGGCTTCATCCGTTCCGCCGGCCGCGAAATCGTCGAAGGCCTTCTCGGTTACGCGGATGATGTGAGCCTTGATGAAGTCGGCGCCTTCGCGTGCGCCGTCTTCAGGATGTTTGAGGGCGCATTCCCATTCCAGCACGGCCCATGAATCGTAATCGTACTGCGCGAGCTTCGAGAAGATGGCGTTGAAATCCACCTGCCCGTCGCCCAGCGAGCGGAACCGGCCCGCTCGATTGATCCAGCTCTCGTAGCCGCCATAGACGCCGATGCGTCCTGACGGATTGAACTCCGCGTCCTTGGCGTGAAACGCCTTGATGCGCTCGTGATAGAGATCGATGAAGGCGATGTAGTCGAGCTGCTGCAGCAGGAAGTGGCTGGGATCGTAGTTGATGCAGGCGCGGGCGTGACCGCCGACGGCATCCACGAAACGCTCGAAGGTTGCGCCGTCGTGAATGTCCTCGCCCGGATGGATCTCATAAGCGACGTCGCAGCCCGCATCCTCATAAGTATCGAGAATGGGACGCCAGCGGCGACCGAGTTCCTCGAAGGCAGTCTCCACGAGACCGGCTGGGCGCTGCGGCCAGGGATAGATAAAGGGCCAGGCCAACGCGCCGGAGAAGGTGACGCTCGCCTTCAGGCCGAGGCGCTTGGAGGCTTTTGCTCCCGCGATCATCTGATCCACGGCCCATTCCTGCCGGGCCTTCGGGTTGCCGCGCACTTCGGGGGGCGCAAATCCGTCGAAGCCTTCATCAAAGGCCGGATGCACGGCCACGAGCTGGCCTTGCAGGTGCGTGGAGAGTTCCGTGATTTCGAGACCGTGAGAGCGTACGAGGCCCTGGACCTCATCGCAGTAAGCGGCGGAATCCGCAGCTTTCTTCAGGTCGAACAGGCGCGCATCCCAGGTGGGAATCTGCACACCCTTGTAGCCGATGGACGCCGCCCACCGGCAGATGGAGTCGAGCGAATTGAACGGCGCTTCATCACCCGCAAATTGCGCGAGAAAGAGGCCGGGACCCTTCATGGTCTTCATGGATGAACTCCCAAGGTGCGGGGTGCGGGAAAGGCGCCAGTACAKGCAAGAGGAAGCCGCCCGCGAATCCGGTCGAGCAGCTTGCCGTTGCCTCGCCCCTGATGATCAGGGGCGAGGTTTTGGTTCTGTCGGTTAGAACGGCGAGTTCGGGAAATAGTGGTCCTTCGCGTTGTCCTTCGTGATGAGCTGAGCGTTCAGCACGAAGGTGCCACGCATCGGGGCATTCGTGTAGAAGTTCGCAGCCGTTACGTGCATCGCGGTGGCGACCAGGGCCGGCGGATAGGTCACGTCGACGGGGATCATCTTGTCGCCGTCCATGACGCGCTTGACCATCTCCTTCATGCCGGCACCGCCGACCACGAACTTGATGTCTTCACGCTTCGCCTGACGAATGGCTTCGAGAACGCCGAGAGCCATGTCGTCGTCGGCAGCCCAGACCGCGTCGATCTTCGGATGCTTGGACAGGAAGTCCTGCATCACCTTGAACGCGTCGTCGCGGTTCCAGTTGGCGTATTGCTTGTCGATGACCTTGACGCCCGAGCCTTCGATGGCCTTCTCGAAGTTGGACACGCGCTCTTCATCGAGCACGGTCGGGATGCCGCGCAGGACAACGATATTGCCCTGCTTCAAGGTGTCGGCGAAGTACTTGCCGGCAATGCGTCCGAAGCCCGGATTGTCACCCGCGACGTAGATGTCCTGGATCGTCGGGTCTTTCAGGCCGCGGTCGATCACGGTAACGAGAACGCCTTTCTTCTTTACCTCGCGGACAGGGTTCGTCAGCTCGTCCGAGTTGAAGGGCAGAACGACGAGAGCGTCGATCTTCTGGGCGGTGAGGTCGTCAAGCGCATTCGCCTGAGCCGCGCCGTCCGGCGATGTCTTGAGGATGACCTTGAGACCAGGATACGCCTTCTCGAGCTCCTTAGCGGTCTCCTGAGCGTGGTAGACGGCGCCGCCGGTCCAACCATGGGTGGCGGCCGGAATGGACACGCCGATCGTCACATTCTTCTGCTGAGCCATTGCGCCCGTGGCGACGCCGGCCATAAGGCCCGCCGCGAGTGCGATCTTCAATGCTGTTGCTTTCATCTCATTCCTCCCTGGAGGGTTGTTTGAAGAGCCCTTCCTTTGTGTCCGGCGGGCTCTTGCCGGTTTCATCGCCCGCGGTGGACTGACCGCTGCACGAGCATGGCGATAATGATGATGGCACCTTGAACCGCGCCCACGAGAAACTCGGAGACGAAGTTCGACAGCACCATGATGTTCGCGACGAGTTCGAGGATCACCGCGCCGACGACAGTGCCCCAGATGCGGCCGATGCCGCCCTTGAGCGCCGTGCCGCCGATCACGACGGCGGTGATAGCCTGCAATTCCCACAACAGGCCGGTGGTCGGCGTGGCCGAGCCAAGGCGCGGCACATAGACCAGAACGGCGATGCCGACGCAGATGCCCTGGATGATGTAGGTGAGCGTGCGCACGCGCCAGATCGGGACGCCGGAATAGCGGGCGACATCCTCATTGGAGCCGAGTGCCACCACATGGCGGCCGAAGGATGTGCGATAAAGGATCAATGCGCCGATGGCGGCGACCACGAGGAACGCGATGATGGGAACCGGAACGCCGAAGACGCTGCCGAAATAGACCGGGCGATACATTTCGCGCAGTTCGGAATTGCGCATGGTGATCGTGCCACCCGCCGCCAGCCAGATCACCAGAGAGCGGTAGATGCCCATGGTGCCAAGCGTCACGATGAAGGGCTCGATGCGCCCGAAGGTGACGATCAGGCCGTTTGCCATGCCGCAGGCGGCGCTGACCGCAATCGCCGCCAGCATGCCGAGGGCCAGCGTGCCCATGTCTCCGCCCCCGAGATTGTTGAGAGTGAGAATCATGATGCCGGCCGTCAGCGCGGCCATGGAGCCGACGGACAGGTCGAGGCCGCCGCTCGCGATCACGAAGGTCGCGCCCACCGCGATGATGGCGATGAAGGCCGAACGGGTGACCACGTTCAGCAGGTTCGATGCGGTGAGGAAGTCGGGATTGATGAGCGCGCCCGCGATCACCAGCACGATCAGCGCGATGAAGGGCGAGAGCGCCCGCATGTCGATGTTGAACTTGCGCTTGTCAGCGCTGCTGCGAAGCACGGTTTCGGTCATACATGGCCTGCGGCGATTTCCGCCGCCCTTTCTTCGTGAACGCCGGTGGCGAGATAGACGATGGCATCCTCCGACAGGTCCGCTTGCGCGACCTCGCCCGCGACGCGGCCGTTGCGCATCACGATCGCGCGGTGGCACAGGCCGATCAGCTCCTGCATTTCGGAGGATATGACGATGACGGAGAGCCCTTCTTCGGCGAGCTGCGCGATGAAGCGGTAGATCTGCTCCTTCGTGCCGATATCGACGCCGCGTGTGGGCTCGTCGATGATAATGATGCGCGGCTCGGCCAGCATCATCTTGGCGAGCAGCAGCTTCTGCTGGTTGCCGCCGGAGAGCTGTCCGGCCAAGAGATCGCGGCGGCGCGCGCGGATGTCGAAATCCTGAATCGCCTTGTCGAGGGCGCGCTCCTCGGCAGCGACATCGATGAAGGAACCGCGCGTGAATTTTTCAAGCGCTGCAAGCGACAGGTTGACCCTGAGATTCTGCTGAAGAAGAAGGCCTTTGCCTTTGCGGTCCTCGGAGAGATAGACGATGCCCGCCGCCATGGCTTCGCGCGCATCGCGAAATTGAACCTGCTTCCCATCGAGAGTAATCGAACCTTGATGGGGGCGAAGTCCGACAAGGCCCTCGAACAGCTCGGTGCGGCCCGCGCCGATGAGGCCGCCGAAGCCAAGGATCTCGCCGCGCTTCAAGATGAAGGAGACATTCTCCACATAGCCGGGCACGACCATGTCACGCACGGACAGGATCGTCTGGTCGGAGGCCGTTGCAGGCTTGTCCGGATAGAGCTTGGACATGTCGCGGCCCACCATGAGCTTTGCCATCTCAAGCGGCTCCAGGCCTTCCACATCGCGCGTCACGATATGGCGTCCGTCGCGTAGCACGGTCACCCGGTCGGCCACCGCCTTCACCTCGTTCAGGCGGTGGGAGATATAAAGAACGGCCACGCCCTGGGCGCGCAGCTTGCGGATGATTTCGAAAAGGCTTTCGGCCTCGATGGGTGTCAGAACCGCGGTGGGTTCGTCAAAGGCGACCACCTTGTGCGGCACGAGGAGCGCGCGGGCGATCTGCACGAGCTGACGGTCGGCGATAGAGAGCGTGCGTACCTCGCGGTCGGGATCGATGCGCGTACCGAGTTCGGAAAGCACCACGCGGGTACGCTCGCGCATGGCCTTGTCGTCGACGAAGCCGAAGCGGCGGATCTCGCGACCGAGAAACACGTTCTGCGCAACCGTCAGGTCTTCGGCGAGCAGGATTTCCTGGTGCACCAGAACGATGCCGTGGCTTTCCGCATCCACCGGCCCGGTGAACGTGATCGGCTGCCCGTTGAGATAAAGCTCGCCTTTCGTGGGCGGGAGATGGCCCGACAGGATGCGCATCAGCGTCGACTTGCCCGCGCCGTTCTCGCCGATGACGGCATGAACCTCGCCGGGCTTCAGATCCAGCGAAATGCCGCTCAGGACCTCGATAGGTCCGAAGGATTTCGAGATGTTTTCTGCGCGCAGGACAGAATCCATGCAGGGCTCCGGATAAGCGACGTCAGACGCTTGCGGGACTGCGCAAACGGTGGTTCAGGCAACTCGCAATATGGTCGGATCAGCAGGTCAGATCGGGTGCTGGCATGCGTTTCCTCCGGCTTGTCACGTCGTCCTCTGGCGGGACTTGAGTAAACGATCTAGGGACATTCCACTCGTTGGCAATGCCTCTATGTAATCGATTACATGAAAAACTTTACCGCAACGACGGCTTCTGTCAAACAGAACCATCGTAGGGGGAGGAACATGGACGAGAGCGGGCAGGCGGACGGGTTTGAACGGGATGGCGCCATCGTGCGTGCCGCCCGGATTCAGGACGTCGCGAAACTTGCCGAGGTCTCGACCGCCACCGTGAGTCGGGCGCTCGCCACCCCGGAGCGCGTGTCTCCCGAGGCGCGGGCCCGTGTTCTCGAAGCGATTGCCAAGACAGGCTATGTGCCCAATCCCGCCGCGCGGTCCCTGCGCTCCCAGAAGACCTATATGGTGCTGGTGGTTTTGCCCGATCTAGCGAACACGTTCTTCTCAAAAATCCTGCGCGGGATCGAGGAGACCCTGTTCGAAGCGGGCTACGGCATGATTATCAGCGATCTCGACGGATCGCCGGAAAAGGAGGCGCATTTCGCGGCCTTCACGGCAGCCGGCCGCGTCGATGGGGCCATTCTCCTCAACGGCCATCTCTTCGGTCAAAGTCGGGAGGGCGCGGGGGCGCCTGTGCGGATCGGGATTCCATTGGTGGCGCTCTGCGAAGCCATTCCCTCCGCCGACATTCCGCAGATCGAGATCGACAACCGGGTCGCCGCATCGCGCATGACTCAGCATCTTGCCTCCCTCGGCCATCGCAGCATTGCCTATGTAAGCGGCCCTGCCGGCAACGTGCTGGAGCGCGAGCGTTTCCAGGGTTATCGCGACGGGTTGGAAGCCACCGGGCTCGCCTTCGATCCGGCGCTCGTCATTCCCGGTGATTACACCATCACCGCCGGTGTCGCTGCGGGGCAGGATCTGGCAGCGCGCAAGCAGCGTCCGAGCGCCGTCTTCTGCACCAGCGATGAAATGGCTATCGGCCTCATGCGGACCCTGCTGTCGTCGGGCCTGAGAGTGCCGGAGGATATTTCAGTGGCAGGGTTCGACGATATCRAGTTCGCCGCCGTTACCGAGCCTGCTCTCACGACAATTCATCAGCCGCGCCGCGAACTCGGCCAAGCGGCGGCGTCCATGCTGATCGATCTTCTTCAAGGTAAGCCGGCATCCAGGCGGATCACGCTCGATACGGATCTCGTGATCCGCGACAGCGTCGCGCCCGTTGCTCAGAAGATGCTGAAGGCGCCGACGAACAGGACCAGCACCAGGCCGATGAAGCCTACATAGGCGTAAAGCGCCTTGCTCGAATTCCGGTGGGCATAAGCGTCCATCTCCGCTCCGTCCCGCCAGCGGGCAGCGCTCTCCTGATGGCGGGCCAGTGCGACCTGCTCGGGCTTCGGCGGGAAGCCGGCGGCCTCATCGTCCGTTCCTAAAGGGGAAAGAGCCAGATCGAACACTGCGTTCTTGTCGCCGGTGCGGCCGCTATCGATGTCCCCCTTGAGCTGAGCCGAAGTCGGGTTTGGATGCATGGGTGGCGGGTCCATCGGTTCGATCGTGCGCGTAGGCGGAATGTCTCGACTGTTGGGGTTGTCTGAACGGGTAGACATCGCAACTCTCCCAGGCTCCACTGTTGGGGAAACAGTCTGGGTCCTGCGCGGTTCCTAAGCTTGGGCGTTCCACGGCATCTCGCTAATGCGCAGGAGAACGGACAAGAAAAAAGGCCGCTGTTGCCAGCGGCCCGAAGTTTAGGGAGGAAACGCCCAAGAAGGGCAACAACACTGCGACGCCAATCGCCGTGCTGCACTGCAAGAAATAAGGAGTGCCCAATCATTCTACAAGATTAAAAGGTCAGCATAGCTGCCCATTTTTTGACCTCGTAAGAATGGCTCGTTTCCCATGGTTGCAGGGACCGCAGTGGGGGTCAGTGATTAAATTTAATGCAACAATGATGCAAGGGTGGAGAATGCCGACACTCAATGCCGTCCTGGAAACCGCTCTCTATGTGGACGATCTCGCTCGTGCAAAGGAATTTTATGAGGGATCGCTCGGCCTGAACCTTCTCAGGGGCGATCACCGCATGTGCGCCTTCGATGTGGGCGGGCGCAGCGTCCTGCTGCTGTTCCAGCGAGGCGCTTCCGCGCAGACCATGACAGTGCCGGGCGGGACGATTCCGCCCCATGATGGGCACGGCCCCCTGCACATCGCCTTCGCCATTGCGGCAGATGAGCTGCAGGCCTGGGAGGAGAAACTGGAGAAGAGCGGCATCGCCATCGAGGGCCGGACCATCTGGCAGCGTGGCGGCACCAGCCTTTATTTCAGGGACCCGGACGGGCATCTCCTCGAATTGGCGACGCCCGGCCTTTGGCAGACCTATTGAGGCAAGGTCAGGTGACGACGCTCGGCTCGCTGCGCCCCGTGCGTGCCGCGATTTCGGCAATCGTGTTGGCGGCCTCGGTCACATCGGCCAGCACCTCAGCCGTGGGCAGGTTGTGCCGTTCAATATTGGGTTCGAACCGCTCGAGATAGACGCGCAAGGTCGCACCCGAGGTGCCGGTGCCCGAGAGCCGGAACACGGCGCGGGCATCCTCGGCGAAGTGGATGCGGATACCCTGCTTCGGCGTCACCGATCCATCGACCGGATCCTTATAGGCAAAGTCATCGCAAGCCTGCACCGTCAGCCCGCCGAAGCGCTGGCCGGGAAGGCCCGAGAGCTTGGCGCGCAAGGCGTCCATCAATTCGTTGGCGGCTTCTGTGTTGAGTTCTTCGTAATCGTGGCGGGTATAGTAATCACGCCCGAAGGTCGCCCAGTGCTCGCGCACGATCTCGTCCGCCGGTTTTTTAAGAACGGCGAGGATGTTGAGCCACAAGAGCACCGCCCAAAGACCGTCCTTCTCGCGGATGTGGGCGGAGCCGGTGCCGGCGCTCTCCTCGCCGCAGATCGTGATCAATCCCGCATCGAGAAGATTGGCGAAGAACTTCCAGCCGGTCGGCGTCTCGAATGCGTTGATGTCGAGCTTCGCAGCCACGCGATCGGCAGCGCGGCTTGTGGGCATGGAGCGAGCGACACCCGAAAGGCCCTTCGCATAACCCGGCGCAAGATGCGCATGGCTCGTGAGGATCGCGAGACTATCGCTTGGGGTCACGAACAGGCCGGGCGCCACGATCATGTTACGGTCGCCGTCGCCGTCGGAAGCCGCGCCGAAATCCGGTGCGTCGGCTCCGAGCATCAGCTCCATCAGTTCATGGGCATGGACCGGGTTCGGATCGGGATGGTGGCCGCCGAAATCGGGCATGGGCTCGCCATTCACCACGGTGCCCTTGGGAGCGCCGAGACGGTCTTCCAGAATGGCTTTCGCGTACGGACCCGTGATCGCGCTCAAGGCATCGAAGCGCATGCGGAAGCCTGAGCGGAACAGCTCCGAGATTTGGCTGAAATCGATCAGCGTCTCCATCAGCTCCACGTAATCGGCGACGGGATCGATCACCTCGACGATGGTGCTGCCGATCTTGGTTTCGCCGATCCGGGCAAGATCGACATTCGGCGCATCGGAGATGTTGTATTCGGTGATAACGCTCGCGCGCTTGAACACGGCTTCCGTGAAGGATTCCGGCGCTGGCCCGCCATGGGACATGTTGAACTTGAGGCCGAAATCGCCGTCCGGTCCGCCAGGGTTATGGCTCGCGGAGAGAACGAGGCCGCCGATGGCCTTGTATTTGCGGATGACGCAGGAGGCTGCCGGTGTGGAGAGAAGACCCTTCTGGCCGACCAGGATGCGGCCGAAACCGTTGGCTGCCGCCATCTTCAAAGCGGTTTGAACCACTTCCTCGTTGAAGTAGCGCCCGTCGCCGCCGATCACGAGGGTCGAGCCGTCGCGGTTCTCCACGTTGTCGAAGATCGACTGGATGAAATTCTCGACATAGCGGGGCTGCTGGAAGACGGTGACCTTCTTTCGCAGGCCGGACGTGCCGGGGCGCTGATCGGAAAAAGGTGTGGTCGGAACGCGGGTCGTCACCATCTGGGTCTGTCACTTCCTTGGCTAGGCTTTGAGACGAGAAACGTCTGACGGGGCCATTCTAGGGCTCCGGCCATGAGATGCCACTGCCAGGATGAAGGCAAGATGAAGATTGGTAACTCTGTTGTAGCGAACGGAGGCTTCACGACGTTGCGTTAACGGAGATTGGGCTGAAGGGACCCTTCGGCTCAACTGGCCTGTGCGATGCCCCGGCAATGGAAGCCGATGGTGCGGGGCGCGCCATCGAGATAGTACTCGTCCAGGTTCTGGAAGGTGAAGCCGGCCTGCCGCAGCAGCTCCGCGACAGGGCGTGTGAGGTTGCATCCCACGGCCAACGAACGCCAGATCGGGTTCAGGCGGAATTGCCATCGCGCCACATCGGGCTCCGGCGAGAGGCCGTGCTCGAGAAACAGCATCCGGCCTTCGGGCTTGAGAACGCGCCGGATCTCCTTGAGCACCTGCAACGGATCATCGACGGAGCACAGCGTATATGTGACGACAGCGGTGTCGACCGAGTGATCCTCCAGTGGAAGCGCCTCGGCCGGTGCGCGGATGACCTCCAGCGGAACGAGGCTGGCCTCGCGCCGCTCTTCACCGAGCGAAAGGAAGGCCGCGTTCGGATCGACCCCGATAACTTTCGTTACCTGTTCGGGATTGTAGAACGGGAGGTTCAATCCCGACCCAATCCCGATTTCCAGCACGATGCCGTTCGCCAGCGGCACGATCCGCTCCCGCTCAGCTGAAATATCCTCCATCGAGCAAAGACAGCTCACGACTTTCGGCCCGATATAGCGAGAGTAGATGCCCACGATGATCTCCAAGGTTGAAAGGCGACGCTTGCTGCGCTCTGAGAGGATGTTGACGGTTCAACGATACATGCGAGGAGAGCCGCGCCAGCCGTAATAGACATCGAGCGGTTCGAGCCCGATGTCATGCAGCCCGCGCGCGTCGAGTTCGGAGAGTTCCTTGCGGGTTCTCTCGAGTGCCGCCGCCCGCCTCATCTGTGAAACGAAGTAACGGCCTGCCTTGGTGGCACAGACCAAAGCTGCGGGAGCAATCCAGGCATATTCAGATTGCTCTGAGTGATGCATCGATCCGGTTGCGTATGTCATGACATGCCTCCATGCGCATGAAATGCTATGGTGGATCGACCGGAGGCCGATCCGAGTGACGGGATCGGGTATTCGCCTTTTCCCATCGCAGAGGATGATGCGCGGGGAGAGCTTCGCCGTCCGTGATGCTGATCACACAGGATGGCTGGCGCCGATGAGGGAGAGTTTTCGATGGCCGATCCGCGCAACATGGCGCTCCTGCTGGCGGCCAATCCCTTTTTTGGCGGTCTCGGGCAGGAGGCGATTGACGCGATCGCCGTCCTCTGCGTGCCGCGCCATCTGGAGCGGGAGGAAGTTCTCTTTCTTAAAGGAGACGCGGGCGATGCGCTCTACGCCGTCAGGCGCGGGCAGGTTCGCATCGCCACGGGAAGCGCCGCGGGCCGCCGCCTGACGCTCAACCTTCTCGGCTCGGGCGATGTGTTCGGCGAGGTTGCGCTGCTCGATGGCCGGCCGAGGACGGCCGATGCCGTCGCTGTCGAGCCGACGGAACTCTACATGATCCATCGGCGAGATTTCATCGACCTTCTCGCGAAACAGCCGAAGGTCGCCGTGCGCATCATCGAATTTCTGTGCGAGCGCATCCGCTGGATGAGCGCGCAGATGGAGGAGCGTGCGCTCATGCCCCTGCAGACGCGCCTTGCCCATCGTCTCGTTGCCCTCAGCGAGGATTACGGAGCGGAGATTCATGTCAGCCAGGAGGAGCTTGCCGTTTTCGTGGGGGCGACCCGCGAGAGCGTCAACCGCCAGCTTCAGACATGGCGGCGGGAGGGCGTAATCGAACTCAGCCGAAACCGCATCCGCCTGATCCAGCCGAGAGGTCTCGGCATATCCGTGAGCGCGGAGCCCGACGGCGAGGCGATGTGATCCAAATCACAGATCTTGCCGCGCAATCGGCAGCAAGGTGTGGCCACGGTCCCGTAACGGAGAATGACCATGGCTCTCTACCGCTCCAACCTGCCGCAACTGTCCGGGCGGGAATTCCTGACTGACGGCGGGCTCGAGACGACGCTCGTCTTTCAAAACGGAATCGAGCTGCCGTGCTTCGCCGCCTTTCCGCTCGTCATGAGCAGGGAAGGGCGAGATACATTACGGTCATATTTCCATCCCTATCTCGAATTGGCAAAAGCGAGACAGCTCGGCTTCGTTCTCGACACGGCCACGTGGCGTGCCAATGCCGATTGGGGTGCAAAGCTCGGCTATTCCTCTTCCGATCTCAACGAAGTAAGGCATGCCGCCGTCGCCTTCGCGCAGGAACTGCGCTGGGATTACGCGACATCCTTGACGCCAGTCGTCATCAACGGTGTCCTAGGACCACGCGGCGATGGCTACAGGGCGGATGACCACATGAGCGCGGAAGAGGCGCGCAACTACCACGCGCCCGAGATTGATGATTACCGCGATGCCGGTGCCGACATGGTGAGCGCCATCACCATGACCTATCCGGAAGAGGCCATCGGAATCGTCAGGGCGGCTCAGGACAGCCAGATGCCGGTGGTGATCTCCTTCACCCTGGAAACAGACGGTCGCCTGCCCTCCGGCAATACGCTGCAGGAGGCTATCCTGCAGGTGGATGCCAAGACCGGATCCGGGCCTGCCTATTACATGATCAACTGCGCTCACCCGACGCATTTCGATGATGTTCTTTCAATGCGCTCAGGATGGCTCGATCGCATCCGGGGTTTACGCGCAAACGCATCGTCCCTCAGCCATGCCGAACTCGACGCGGCAACCGAGCTCGATGCGGGTGATCCGACCGATCTTGGTCAGCGCTACAGATCGCTTCGCGAGCGACTTCCGAAGCTCAGCGTCATCGKAGGCTGCTGCGGTACAGATCATCGGCACATCGCCGCGATCTGCGAAGCCTGTGCGATAGATGAAACGGCATCCATGCCTTGGACGGCGAGGCGAATGAACGAATTCAGGAACGGTCGACGTGCTGCATCGTGAGTGATCAGTGTATGCATGAACATAGTTGCATAGATACCTCTTAAGAGATGTCGGCTCTCAGAATAGTTGAGAGCCTCATGCAACCGAGCATACTATGGTCTTTGAAGAAAAACTCACGAGCAAGGCATAAGTCCGGGGCGTCTTGAGTACGAAAAGCCTCCCGCCAAGGCAGCCGAACGTTTGAACAATGGATCTCAGCCATGTCACAACGTTTTACAGCTGCGCTCGGACGGATTTGGCATGTGGACATTCAAAGTCCGCATCTTCTCCGTGGCCTGAATCTCGTCGCAATCCTGATGGCTTTCTTCCTTGCCGCTTCCAGTCCGCTTCAGGCTGAGCAGGCTGCACGCAAGGTCCTTCATATCGACTCCTATCACAAAGGAAACGAGTGGAACGACCGCATCGTGGAAGCCTTGCGTTGGACACTCCATAATAGGGGAGTGGAGGTGCGCGTCTTTCACATGGATACGAAAAGGCGCTCCTCGGAAGAGGAGGTGCGGGCTTCGGCTCTCGAGGCCATGCGGCAGGTCGAAGCTTTCAAGCCCGATGTGGTGACGGTCAACGACGATCCTGCGGCGCAGTTCTTCATCATGCCCTACCTGCACGATGTCGACATGCCCGTGGTCTTCTGCGGATTGAACTGGGATGCTGCCGCCTATGGCCTGCCATACCGCAATACGACGGGGATGGTGGAAGTGTCGCCCATCCCACAGATCGTTCAACTTCTGCGTCGCTATGCCCACGGCACGCGGATCGGGTTCCTGTCCGAGGATACGGAGGTGAAGCGCAAGGAGATCTCCTATCACGAGCGCCTCTTCGGAATCACTTACGAGAAGACATACTTCGTGAAATCCTACGCCGAATGGAGCGAGGCTTTCCTGCGGGCGCAGCAGGAGGTCGACATGCTTCTGATCCTCGGCGTCGGCGCGCTGCAGGATTGGGATATCGAGGCCGCCAAGCGCCTTGCGGAGCACAAGACGACAATCCCGACCGGAACCGATTTCGAATGGCTCACGTCCGTCAGCCTCGTGGGTGTCGTCAAGAGCCCGGAGGAGCAGGGCCGGTGGGCGGCACAGGCGGCTTTGCGCATTCTCGACGGCGTGCAGCCGAGTGCGATCCCACTCTCTTACAATCGGGATGGCGAGCTGTTCTTCAATGCGCGGATCGCCAAAACGCTCGGCATCAAGCAATCGCCCCCTCTTGCCCGAGCCGTTCCATGACGATGTTCAAGAATAAACGAGCGGCCAAGGACGGCAGGCGCAAGCGCTCCATTACACTCAAGACGCTGCGCACGATCGCCGTCCGGATCAGCCTTGTCGTCGCCGTCGCAACGGTCCTGAGCTATTGGCATGTTCGTTCCGGTTTCGAAGAGCAGGCCACCGAGAGCCTGAACCGATATGTGGAGCAGCGGCGCGTTCGCGAAAGCGCCATTTTCAATCTGGCGAGCAGCAACGTCAAAACCTTCTCCGATGCTTTCATTCGGGAACTGAGCCAGCTCGATCCGCAAGGGGCCGAGCAGCGCTTCGCCAGCCTCTTCGAAACACGCCCCGACGGCACCTTGAGGCTGACTGAAGACGTGTACCGCACTTACGGTGTGACGGGCTTCATCGGAAAGCACGTGACGGCGGATCGTGACCTGAAGCGCCGTCTGGTCGCGGCCTTCGATCTCATCACGCAATTCGGCCCTGCCTGGCAAAGCCAATTCGCCAATCTTTACGTGGTCACGCCGGAAGGCGCGGTGATCATGTATTGGCCAGGGCAGCCCTGGGCCCTGCGCGCCGAGGATTGGGAAATCGCCGGAAAACTCAACCTTCTCTCGGACAAGAAGGGCGAGATATTCGTCACCGGCACAATGCACACGCCTGCGCAGGAAAAATGGTCGGGGCTCTATTTCGACTACGGCATCAATGACTGGATGGTTTCGGTCACGCGTCCGGCCGTAGCCGATAATCGCCAGCTTCTCCAGATTGGGCAGGACATCCTGGTGCATGATCTGATCGGTCGAGCGGCCAGCGCGGATCTGGGAGGAACTTACAACGTCCTCTTCTCGGAGGATGGGCAGATCATCGCCCATCCGCAATTCATGGATGCAATCCAGGCCCGTAGCGGCTCTCTCCCCGTCTCGGAAACAGGCGATGCGCATCTGGAGAAGATCCACCAGATGGTTCTCAACCGCTCGCCTGAGCAGAGCGTCGTCCGCAATCAGGATTTCAACGAGATCGTTGCCGTCACGCGCCTAAGTGGGCCGCAATGGACCCTTGCGACTATCTACCCGCTGGCGCTTGCATCCCAGAGCGCTTGGCAGACGGCGCGGCTCATCTTCGCCATGGGCGCGGTCGCGCTCGTTCTGGAAATTCTCATCCTCAGCTCGACCCTCAGAAGCCAGATCGCTGTCCCTTTGCGCCAGCTGGTGCGCGCGACAGGCTCAGTCGCGGAAGGGCACTTCAAGACCCATCTCGATCTTCAACGCAAGGACGAGATCGGAGAACTCGCGGAAGCCTTCACCACCATGGCGCGGCAGATCGATGCCCGCGAGACTGCTCTCAGCGAGAGGGGAGAAAGCCTCTCCAAGCTCAACCAGCAACTGGAATATGAACTCGCCGAGCGTGAGCGCGCCGAAAAAGAGCTGGCCCGGCACCGTGAGCTGAATGCGCTTCTCGATACGATCGATTACGGCATTCTCTTCCTCAGCGCCGAGCTGAAAATCCGTTTGGCCAATCGGGCTTACAAGGAATTGTGGGAGGTGCCGGATTCGCTGGTCACCAAGGGCACGCCGATCCGCGATCTCATGGCTCACCACTGCCGTGTGATGGGTGTCGACCGGGTCTTCGAGGAGGAGGCGCTCGAGCGAGCACTGAGCGGCATCAGCTGCTGCGAGCAGTCGAGTGTCGAGATCTCTGCTCCCAATGGCCGGATCCTGCGCTACCATTGCGTCGCGCTGCCAGATGGCGGCCGGATGCTGACCTATGTCGATATCAGCGAGCAGAAGCACGCGCTCGAGGCCCTTGCCGCCGCCGAGCAACGCCAGCGCCGTCTTCTGGAGCTGGCTCCCTTCCCGCTCGTCGTCACGAGCCGCTCTGAGGGACGGATTCTCTACGCGAATGCCCGTGCTGCCGATTCCATCGGGGTGCGGCAGGAGGATATGCAGGGCACGCTGGCGCCGAATTATTATGCCAATCCGAATGATCGCGACAGAATTCTCGAGTGGCTTGCTCAGGAGGGACGCGTCCGCGACATCGAAGTTCTTCTCCAGCGTCCGAACGGCGAGCGCTTCTGGGCCCTGGTGAACGCCACTCTGGCGGATTACGGAACGACGCCGGCGCTACTCTTCTCCTTCAACGATATCTCGGACCTGAAGCAGCGCGAGGAGCAGCTGCGGCAAGCCAAGCGCGAAACGGAAGCTGCCCTTCGCGACCTCAACGCCGTTCTGGAGACGATCCAGTACGGCGTCCTGTTCCTGGATCCGGATTTCAAGGTTCGCCTCGCCAACCGCGCCTATCGGGAAATCTGGCAGATACCGGCTGACTTCTATGACCGGGTCCGCTCCCTCGACGAGGATATGGAGGAGAGCCGGGTCATCGGTGCCTACGACGTACCTGACGATGGATGGGAGGCCTATAAGGCCGGACGTCTCGAGGAGATCCGTGAGGGGAATATCGAGCCTCGCGAGATGCGGCTGAAGAACGGCAAGATCATCCAGTATCGCTGCATCGGTCTTCCCGATGGTGGCCGGATGCTGACCTATTTCGACATCACGGAGATCAAGCGCTTCGAGGAAGTTCTCGGGCGCCACTTGGCAGCCATGGAGGCAGCCATGGATGGCATGGCGATCCTCGATCCGGATTCGACATATCAATATATAAACGCGGCTCATCTCAAAATCTTCGGCTATGACGATCCCTCGGAGCTGAAAGGGAAAAGCTGGCGCTCGCTCTATGCCGATAATGAGCGGGAGCGTCTTGAAACCGATGCCATCCCGCAGGTGTTCAAGAGCGGGCGCTGGAGTGGCGAAGCGGTCGGGCTCAAGCGAGACGGCACCACATTCCCGCAGGATGTCTCGCTCACCCTAATCGGTGACGGCGGCCTCATCTGCGTCGTCCGCGACATCACCGAGCGGCATGCGCGCGACGAAGTCCTGCGGCTGGCCAAGGAACACGCGGAGGATGCGAGCCAGGCGAAGTCCCGCTTCCTCGCCAATGTGAGCCATGAGCTGCGCACACCGCTCAATGCGGTTCTGGGCTACACGGAGCTGCTGATCGACGGTCTCTATGGCTCCTTGCCCAACAAGGCGCATGGTGTTCTGACCCGTGTGCAGGTGAACGGAAGACATCTTCTTTCGCTCATCAACGACATTCTCGATCTATCGAAGATCGAGGCCGGTGAACTCAAGGTGGCCTCCGAATCCTACTCCGTGGCGGGGCTCCTCCATTCGGTCGTTTCCACGACGGAATCCCTCGCCAAGGCCAAAGGCCTCGCCCTGCGCACGTCGATTGCAGACGACCTTCCTTCCGGCATCGGCGACGAGCGGCGCCTGACGCAGGTTCTCGTCAATCTGGTCGGGAACGCGATCAAATTCACCGATGAAGGGTCTATCGATATCGTGGCCAAGCTGAACGATTGCAGGCTTCGGATCGAGATCACGGATACCGGCATCGGCATCTCGCCCAAGGACCAGGAGCTGATCTTCGAGGCCTTCCAGCAGGGTGCGAATGCCGTGGCCCACGGCAATAACGGAACCGGCCTGGGACTGGCCATCTCCAAGCGGATCGTCGATCTACATGGCGGCACGATCAGTGTGCGTTCGACCGTTGGAATGGGATCGACCTTTATCATTGATCTTCCCCTCCATATCAGTTCCGCGACGGAGGCGGCATGAGTCTCAAGCGCATCCTGATTGTGGAGGACACAGAAGATAATCGGCAGATCCTGCGCGATCTGCTGACCAATGCGGGCTTTGACATTGTCGAGGCCCATGATGGCGAAGCGGCGGTGGAAGCCGCATCCGAATTTCATCCCGACCTGATTCTGATGGACATCCAGCTTCCGATCATGAACGGCTATGAAGCCATCCGACGCATCAAGGCCGATACGAAGCTTCAGCTCATCCCGATCATTGCCGTCACGTCCTATGCCCTGTCCGAGGACAAGGAGAAGGCGCGGGCGGCAGGCTGTGACGGTTATGTCGCCAAACCCTTCAGCCCGCGCCAGCTCCTGGCCACTGTCCGTGAATTGTTGGAGGCTTGAGTTTCTTCATGCGTGAGCGCCCTCTCATTCTAGTGGTCGACGATGTGGAGGAGAACCTCGAAATCGTCACCGTGCGTCTCGAGGCTCAGGGGTATGAAATCGAGACCGCGAAGAACGGTCTCGAGGCGCTCGACAAAACCCGGCAACTCCTTCCAGACCTCATCCTTCTCGATATCATGATGCCAGGGATGGACGGCATCGAGGTCACGCGCCGCCTCAAGGCGGATGATGTTCTCCGCAGCATCCCGATCATCCTGCTGACCGCGAAATCGGGTGTTGAGGATGTGGTCACCGGGCTTGATGCAGGCGGCGACGATTATCTCACCAAGCCGTTCGAGCCCAACACGCTCGTGGCGCGGGTCAGATCGCTGCTGCGCATCAAGGCGCTCTACGACACTGTTCAGGCTCAGGCAGATCAGCTTGCCACTTTGAACAAGGATCTGGAGGCGCGCGTTGCCGCGCAGGTCGATGAACTCGACCGCGTGCGCGAACTGCGCCGTTTCCTCCCGCCCCAGGTCGCAAACATGATCGTATCGGGAGGAGGGCGGGCCGAGATCCTGCAGCATCATCGCCGGGAGATCGTTGTCCTGTTCTGTGATCTGCGGGGCTTCACGAGCTTTGCCGAGATCGCGGCTCCAGAGGAGGTGATGAACCTCATCAAGGCCTATCACCAATCCCTAGGGCCGCTGATCTACGAAGCCGAGGGGACCCTCGAACGATTTACCGGCGACGGCATGATGATCTTCTTCAACGATCCCATCCCGATGCCCGATCCTGCAGCGCGCGCCGTGCGCTTGGCGATGGCCATGCGCAATTCCGTTCACGAACTGTCAATGAACTGGCAGCTCCGGGGTTACTCCATCGGCTTTGGCATCGGCATCGCCCAGGGCTACGCGACCATGGGGCGGATCGGCTTCGAGGGACGGTTCGACTACGCGGCGATCGGAACTGTGACAAACCTTGCTGCCCGGCTCTGTTCCGAGGCGCGCAACGGACAGATCCTCGTCACGCAAAGAGTCGCAACGGAATGCGAAGAGGTTGCCGTGTCCTCGGCTCTCGGCGAGATGCAGCTGAAGGGCTTGAGCCGCCCTGTTCATATCTACAACATCGACGGCCCCACAGCCTGACGAGCCGAGTGGCGGTTCAGGGAGATATGGCGTGCCTGGAACGTTCGATCATCGAAGAGCCCGTCCTTTCGACTTCGCTGTCGGAGCGATAGATCAAAGGAACGCGCACAAGTTGCCGATAGGATGAAATGCGGCCGCCGGATGCCGTCTTGGCCAGGCGCACAAAGATCAAATCGAACTGGTCGGACCCTGTCCCGAAGTCGGGATCAGTGCTGTTCTCGTCCAGGAACGCAGGATAAGTGATCGACACTTCCAGGTCGGTTGGATCGTCCAACTGCTCGCGTGTCGGGCTTCTGCCCTGGTAGATCAGCTTTCCGTCCGACCAATCGCGCAGGTTTCCGGAAGTGCTGTAGTAGAACCCGGATGTGCCGTGTGGCGGCTTCGATGATCTTGAATAGACGGCAATGAATGTTTTCGAGGGTTCATGAAAAATGATCGAGCGAACATTCTCCAGAACATCCTCGCCGATGGCGGCACAGGTTCTGTTGCTCGTCACCCAGCGGTTGTCATCGAAGCGGGCGACGCTTTCATAGCTCGATCCCGTCCAGGCCTCCCATTCGAGTGGGTTGGAGATCGGCGCACGCAGCAGGCAATTGTAGCGCTCGGTCGGCTTCTGGCCGCGATACCACACGATGGTATAGGCATAGCCATCATGCTTGACGATGTTCGTTGCTGTAATGAACCCGGGCGGGTTGCGGTAACTGCTGCTGTATGGCTCGGGCGGACGAAGCACAAGGTGCTGGGGCGGATTGCCGAGATAGCTGAAACTCTTTCCGCCATCGTTGGAGATCAACGCCGCGATTCCGTTATACCAGCAAGCCGTGCGGTTCTTCCCATCAGCACAGGATTGGTTGTGGCGGTAGGGCATGTAGCTTGCGCTCGCAAGAGCGAAGATGCGCCCATCGGGCAGGGACATCATGGAATGAATCCAGGTCCGGTCGTCCAATTGATTGGGGTCGGGGTTGCCCGCTGCCGAAAAACGAATACGGCAATCCTTGCTCAAGGCCGAGAGAGAAGGGCCTTCGAACGCTCTCGCCTTGAAGTTCGGTGCAAACAGAACGAGCTGTCCGTCGCTGTTTCGAACGGCGCGGGTCGGCGCATCGGGCAGATCCGATCCATCGCACGCATCGCGGCGTGAATCGTACAGAATTGTTTCAAGCTGCTGCGGCGCACGCTCCAAAATCTGGGCGTTGGCGCCTGCACCCATGATGAGTGCAAACGCCGTGCCGAAAAATGCCTTCAGGAGCACGTTTCTCAGCCCTCGGCGATCTTCTGCAGGAACGCGGCCGGCTTGATGTTGTTCTTCTTCAGGAAGTCGATGTAAAGCGCAGCCCGCTCGCTTCTGATCTTGTCATAAGCAACAGGATCGAAGTTGATCATCTTCTTCAGTTTTGCCCGCGTCAAAGGAGCCGTGCATTCGCCCGCACGGATGAAGGGCACGCCGGTATTCTGGCAGAGCTCTTCCGTACGCGAGTCGATGGCGATCGTCAGGCCCATCTTCTCGGCTTGCAGTGCAAGGGCGACGCCATGGTAGCGAGAGCCAATCGTCAGGTCGAAGCGGCGCAGGGAATCCATCCAGGAAGGCACGTCATAGAACGAGCGTGCATAATTGATGCACCAGTTCTTGAATTCATCCCGGGTGTAATGGGGAACCGTATGGGCATGGATATTCGCGAGTACCTTCTCCTCAATGGTGTCGAACTCGCCGCGCGAAATCTTGATCATGTCGCCCATGGATTGAACGACGTATTGCCCAGGCGACATGGGATCCATCATCATGGAAATGAGCTGGTGCTCGATATCGCGCGTGCGGCCCCAGGCCTGGTGTCCACCGGCCACGGAGATCAGGCGCGGCAGAGGATTCGCGTTCCAGTTCTTCCAGATCTTCTCTCCCAGCTTGGGCTGCTGATTGGTGAAGAATGACGGGCAGCCGCCGGGGAGCGTATCGCCGATGCCAAGCTTATCGAGCTGTTCCGTCGTGTAGGTGCCGCGCGTGTAGATGTTGGGGGCGCTGGAGCCGGCCTGTTTGCGCAGAAGCTGCGCCCAGCGCAACGTGCCCTCGGACACCTGCACATCCGTCGCGGTATTGTCCGCCTGTGCTCCAAGGCCGATCGCCACGATAGGCAGGCCTGCGGTCTCCAGCCGGTCGGCCATGCTGCCGAGATCCGTGTGCGGGCCTAGCTGGTTCGCGCATGGGATGACAATAATGTCGGCTTCACGGCGCAGCGTATCGGGTGACGCATGCCAGGGGAAAAACTTTGTCTCGTTTCCGACATGAGATGCGATTGCGTGAACGAAGGCCAGGTTTCCGTTGTTGTGGCCGACGCCCTTGTACAGATCCTCGAAATTCATATTCGAGTACAATCCGAGATTTTCTTTCTGCCACAGAATTGCCGCGCGCATTATAATTCCTCAAAGCTTATGACTGCTGAAAGTATTTATCCCTACGCGCTTCATGATCTTTAATCGCGTGGTTTTTAAAAGTATGCCTACGATAATAATCGCCAGTCAACATAAGTATTTAGGTGTCTTTTGCTTGCTAGATCGCTGCAAAGACAATTGAAATTAGATCGAATATCGAAGTATCGACCCTTGCGGGCATTTGTTTCTCCCGCGCGAGACAAATTGGAATGACAGTGTGTCCTATGCAGCAGCCCGCTGCTGCAGGTTCTGCTCCCATGCGAGAGCATGCGAAATGATCATCTCAAGGTCATCGTACTTTGGAACCCAGCCGAGAAGATTTCGGATCTTGGTCGCGCCTGCAATCAGTGTCGCAGGATCGCCGGCTCGGCGTGGGGCCAGTCGCGCCTCGAAGTTAATGCCTGAAACCTGCTTAACCGCCTCGGCAACCTCAAGAACGGAATAGCCTTTTCCATATCCGCAATTCAACGAGAGACTAGTTCCGCCATTGCGAAGATAGTCCAAAGCAAGCAGGTGAGCATCGGCAAGATCAGAGACATGGATGTAGTCGCGCAGACATGTGCCGTCAGGCGTCGGATAATCCGTACCGTAGATATCGATATGGCTGCGCTCCCCGAGAGCCGCCTGCGTCGCAACCTTGATCAGATGTGTCGCCCTACGGCTGGACTGGCCGCTGCGGCCGAGCGGGTCCGCTCCGGCGACGTTGAAATACCGAAGCGCGACGTAACTGAAGGGATGCGCTGCGGCAACATCCCGCAGCATCAGCTCCGTCATGAGCTTCGAGGTCCCATAGGGCGAGACCGGATTAAGCGCCGTGGTCTCCGTGATCGTGGCCTCGGTCGCGTTTCCATAGACGGCCGCTGTCGACGAGAAGAGGAATCGCTTCACACCATTGGCGACGGCAGCGCTGATGAGGCTGCGCGATTTGACGGTGTTGTTCAGATAATAGCCAAGCGGATCCGTGACCGAATCCGGAACGACGATGGACCCGGCAAAGTGCGCAATGGCCTCGACGTCATGCCGTTTGATGATGTCGGCGACGAGGCTCTCGTCGCCACAATCCCCTTGAATGAAGCGGGCCGAGGGATGGACCATCCATTCGAACCCGGTTGAAAGATTGTCGAGGACGACAACCTCCTGCCCCGCATCGACGAGGGCAAGGACCATGTGGCTTCCGATATATCCGGCCCCGCCGGTCACGAGAACGCTCATATCATTTTCCTGAAAGAGATTAGCAAAGGAACAGCGAAGACTAAGCGGCTTTCAGCTGCACACCGGCCGGACGCTTCATCACATCGACCATCTTGGTGTCGACGCCGTTCTCGATCAGGAACTGGTGCATCTCACGATAAGTCGACCGATAGGCCCGGTTGAATTTGTCGAACAGCGATTGATCCCAATACTGTTCGAGGCTGAATTCCTTGCCGGAGAACACGTCGAAGCTCGGGATCTGGTAGGTCTCTGCGAACTCGACCGTCCTGCTGTCATAGGTGAAGTAGATGGAGGGAGTGCCATTGGCGAGGGCCATCAGGTTGCCGTGCAGGCGGTATCCGATGACAAGATCCTTCTGCTGCACGAGGTTCTCGTAATCGGCGACGACATCGGAATAGAACAGACGCTCCCGGTGCAGCTTCTCGATGGTCTCGTCCAGATACCAGTCGTTCACCCACTTGTTGGCGCGAAGTTCGGCAAAGGCTTCTTCACGCTGCTCGGGCGTTCCGGAGACGATCTTTTTTTCCTCTACCTCGCCCTGCGCCATTAAAACCACATCGAACCGGGCGGCCAAATCCTTCACGAGGTCGCGGTGGAATGTCAGGTACTGCTTGATGTTCTGAGCATAGGTAGGCGATACCTCACGGCGAAGCGTGATGCCTGCCGTCTTGATCTTGCTGAGTGGCGGAAGCTGGATGTTGAGATCGGGATTATTGCGCCGGAATGCCGTCGGGCATCCGACGATCCTGACATTCTTGATGCCGAGATCCCAAAGAACCTGGGCCGAGTATGTACCGCGAACGCCGATCGAGGTCGTCGAATCCGACATCAGGCGCAGCATGGTTTTCGTCTGCTCGGAGAGCTCAAGCTTGCCTTTGACCGGAGCCTGCGCACCGATGCCCCAGGCGATCACCGGGATCTTGAGCTTCTTGAGAACCTCGACAGCCCGCTCCCACTGCATGTCCTTATGGACATAGTTGGAGCCCCGGAGGAACACATAGTCGTATTCCGCATTGATGCGGTCGATATCGGCCATGTTGGGATTGGCGATTTCCAGGGCATCGAGTTTGTCGAAGTTCAGGAGCTTCAAAGACGAGTCGAAGACGAAGGCGTCGCCGATGTTGTGGTAATGGTTGATGCTGTTTTGAACGTCGCGGTAGTTGTACCAGCGGACATTGTCATGGTTATAGACCTCGCCGGAAGGGCTGATCACAAGAATGCGCTTCATGTCTGTTTGTCTCCGTCGCTGATGCGAAGTGGGATCATGCCGAAAGGGCAGCGGCGCGAACCGGCTTCGCCTTCGAGGTGGCGATGTCGCGGTAAAGGTCGAGATGCGCCTGGGCGCATTCCTGATAGCTGATGGGACGGCTGATCCCGGCACGCATGCGATCCCAAAGGGTCGGGTCGGAAAGAGCCTCGACCATCCGGTCGACGAGATCTTCCGAAGAGCCGACCCGGAAGTGAAGACCGTCGACGCCATCGGTGATCTTCTCGGCCATGCCGCCGATATTGCTGCAGATCATGGGCCGGCCGTGGAAGAAGGATTCTTGAATGACGATCGGCGAGTTTTCCCACCAGATCGAGGGAATGATCGTCCAGTCGATGGAACGCATGAGGCGCGGCATCTCGCTGTTCTGATAAGACCCATAGAAGCGCACCCGATTCCCCGCGCGCTCGACCAGCGTCTCGATTTTTTCCTGAAAGGCCTTGGGCTGTCGCTCGAGGTTTCCGCCGAAGATCATCAATTGCGCATCGTCACCCCAGACGGATTCCGGAATGCGCGTGACGGCGTCGAGAAGCACATCGACACCCTTGAACTGCGTGATCTGCCCGAAATAGGCGAAGCGGGACCGGCGGGCGGTGGAAGAGGGAAGGGTG